>JBHHXV010000052.1:0-11106 GCA_046757225.1 bacterium | reverse complement strand
ACGTTTATCTCCGTAATCATCATATCCCTCTTGATTCTGGTTAATAATACCCAGGCGGCTCAACCCGGCGCCGCAAACGTGGGTATTACCTTCGGCACCGGTTTCTACCAGGTGGTCAATGACCCGAGAATCAATGCTTACAACCATAATTACGGTCTTAATCTTCAGGTCTTTGATGACACGGAGGTCGGCATCTATCGGGAATTCCTGAAAACGGAAGTTAATGATGAATTTGACGACGTGAAAGTCGATGCCCACGCCTCGGTTCAGATAAATGAAATCCGGATCAGCCGGACAATTATTCCTCAACTGGTGGATGTGGCGCTCGGTTTTGGCTGGGCCAGCATAAAAGCCTCTTATGTCTCCCAGGGAGTAGCCAGAGGCTCGGAGAGCTTTGAGGTACCGGTGGTCGATCTGCTGGGCCGGGTGACTGCCATTAAGGTCAGTCGCGATAAATTTGACGCCCGGGTTTATGTCGATCTGGGATACCGCTTCGTGGAAATAAAAAATTTTGATGTCACGGTCGCCGCCGGTGAGACGGAAGTCTTAGATGTTTATGCAAACGGCGTTTTAGCTAACCTCGGGGCAGCCGTCTATTTTTAGGGATATCAGGTGAAACGTTCTTTTCAGATAATAATTGTTACCTGCCTGCTGGTCTTCCTGTTAACTGCCGTTAATAAGGCCCAGGCCGGGGAAAAGGGGGAGATCGGGTTTTCCGCGGGCAGCGGTTTTTACCAGGTGGTGGATGACCGGAGAAAGAACGGCTACAACCTCAACCTTTCCCTGAACTATGCACTTGATGAAAAAGACAGGGCGGTTTTATATTTCGAGCATCTCAATATCGATAACAGCGGCGAGGTTCTGCAAACGAGTGCCGGCGACGTAAAGGTAAGAACCGATATTACCGCCGAGATCGGCGAGTTCAGGCTGATGAGAGAGATAATCGCCGATATCCTGGATGTGGGAATCGGGTTAGGGGCGGCCCGGATGGAGGTGGTTTCCAAACCGGACCAAGATATGATCGGTCCGGAAGCCCTCAGCCTGGCCAGGGACAAAACCACGGTTCCGGTGGTTGACGTCCTGGGACGGATTACGGCCCTGAATAAACTGGGAAAACGCTCGGCCGCCAAGATCTATCTTGATCTGGGATACCGTTTTCTGGACATTGATGACCTGGACATTTCCCGGTCGATCGGTATTAGCGGCGGCGCCGTAGACGTTCTGGGCGACGTTACCATCGATGACCTCAGCGGCTTTTTCGCCAATATCGGCCTGGCGGTCGGCTTTTAGTTCTCATTAAATAAAAAATTCCTTTCTCCAAAACAATCTTTTATGCCTGGCGCAGAACTCCGGTTTTTTCAACTGGGCCTGTAGCATTTCTGATTGATAATGGGCGTTGAACAGGCGGCAGGCCGGGTCAGCGCAGAAACCTTCCCCGAAAAACCGGTAGGCGACCGCCTGCAGCAGATACCCCTTGATCACTTCCGTAAGCCGGGGGTCATGATACTCCAGAAACTCTCCGGCGAATCTTTTTTTAAAAACACCATCGGGAATTTCCTGACCGAGCATTTTGTAACCGGCTTCAAAGGCGTAAAACTCCACTGACCGGGCCGGGCCCTCCACCATTCCCGAAGAGGAAACGATCGAGGGCTGACCTCCCAGTAGCGTCCGGGCATGGTATCGGCCTTTTTTTTCGTCTCTGGTCAATACCAGCCGGGGGGTCATGATAAGATGGAGCTGATTTATCGAACTCTCATGCTGAGGGATTTGCGCCTGGAACAGTTCCCCTAAATTCCCGCCGTGATAAGCCGCTTCTTTTTCCCCCGGACCGGTCAGCCGGCAGTCAGCCAATCCCCGAACCAGTTTGTCCGAATAAAAGTGAGCGATAAAACTTTCTCTGACTTCCAATCCGGCGAAAGAACAATATTCCTTCAGGCAGGAAATAACTTGAGCCAGCTCTAAATCCGATATTTCATTATAGAGATAAATCTGGTATAACATTTCCATATGATAACAAAACCGGGTGTAATATGCTTACAATCGAAGAGAAACTTCTTGCTATAATTCTTGATCACTGCCGGAAAGCCTATCCCCATGAATGCTGCGGTTTACTGGCCGGGGACGGAGGAGAGAAAAAGATTGTGAAAGGAGTCTATTCCCTTACCAATAAGAACACCGAACGCGCGGCCGACCGTTACGAAATAGACCCTCCTGAGTATGCCCAAAAGGACCGGGAGATTCAAGAGGCGGGGATGCAGGTGATCGGCATCTATCATTCCCACCCGGACCATCCACCCCGGCCCTCGGAAACCGATTTCAACCGGGCCTGGCCGGTTTATTCCTATCTGATCGTGGCCGTGGAAAAGGGAGAAAAGTTCGATCCCCATTCCTGGGTCTTGAATGAAGATGAAACTGCCTTCCAGGAAGAAGAATTTATTATAGAATAATGAAAATAAGTTTGAATGACTTTATCTTATGGCTGATCCCTTTGGCCTTTATTCTGGATCTGCTGATCGGCGACCCGGTTTACGCCTGGCACCCGGTCAGAATCATCGGAAACCGGATTATCTCCCCCCTGGATAATTTCCTGAGAGGGGCCGGGCTGTCCGGCCGGGGGGGCGGCCTGCTTTTGTTGTTGGCGACTTTAACCGCTTCTGTCGGGCCGGTACTGCTGGTTAATGACTTTTTAGGCGATTCTCCTTTGTTTTTTCCGGTGAATCTTTTCCTGATCTATTCCTGTCTGGCGATCAAGGATCTGCGGGATCATACCAGGCGGGTTATGGAAGCGCTGACCTGCGGAGAACTTAAGGAAGCCCGGAAGCTTTTGAGTCTTATTGTCGGCCGGGAGACCGGGAAGCTGGACAAAACCGGGATTTCCCGGGCCTGCCTGGAGACCCTGGCGGAAAACCTTTCGGACGGCATCGTCGCTCCCCTGTTTTACGCGGTTATCGGGGGAGCCCCGCTTATTATCCTGTACAAGGCTACTAATACCCTGGACTCGATGGTCGGTTATAAAAACGAAAAATACCGGGAACTGGGCTGGTGCTCCGCCAGATTCGACGATATTTTGAACTGGGTTCCGGCCCGGATCTCCCTGGCGCTGGTGTTGGTGGCCGGGTGGCGGTTTTCCCTCGACTGGCCGGCTGCCTGGCGGATTGCCCTGCGTGACCGGCTGAAACATTCCTCCCCCAATTCCGCTCACCCGGAAGCGGCCCTGGCCGGGGTGCTTAACCTGCGGTTGGGCGGCCCTGACTACTATCAGGGGCAGTTGGTGGAAAAGCCGTTTCTTAATGAACCGGGCAATGAGGTGACTGTCGCTGATGTCGAAACCGCCTGGAAAATCGCTTTTGCGGCGGCGGTACTCAGTTTGATTTTATTTATGAGTGGCCGGTTTTTTCTATGAAAAAAAAGATAATGTTTCTGGGAACCGGCTCGGATGTGGGGAAAAGCGTTACTGCCGCCGCTTTCTGCCGGATTCTGAAAAAAAAGGGGCATAAAGTGGCTCCCTTCAAAGCCCAGAACATGTCCAACAACTCTTTTGTCACTATAGAGGGGGGGGAGATCGGCCGGGCTCAGGCGACGCAGGCGGAAGCAGCCGGAGTGGCGCCCTCTGTCCACATGAACCCGGTATTGCTCAAGCCCGACAGCGAGACCGGTTCTCAGGTGGTGCTCCAGGGTAAGGTCTATGGCAAGAAGACCGCCCGGCAATACTACGCTTTAAAACCCGAGATCGGGAAAGTGATCAGGGAAAGCTACCGGGAGCTGGAAAAAAGTTCGGAAGTGATTGTCCTGGAGGGGGCCGGTTCCTGCTGCGAGGTAAATTTAAGGGAGCATGACCTGGTTAATTTTGAGATGGCTCTTTCGGTCGGCGCCCCGGTGATTCTGGTGGCGGATATCGATAAGGGGGGGGTGTTCGCTCAGCTGGTCGGTTCCCTTGAGGTGATTTCCCGGGAAGAGCAAGACTTGGTAAAGGGGTTTATTATCAATAAATTCCGGGGCGACCCCGCTCTGTTCGACAGCGGGATAGAGTATCTGGAAAAACGCACCGGCAAGCCGGTGCTGGGGCTGGTGCCTTACAGCGCGGATATAAAAATTGACCCTGAAGACAGCCTGGCGATCGACTGCCGGATAAAACCGACCAGAGCGGATAAGATCAATGTGGGGGTGATCGGTTTTCCCCGGGTGTCGAACTTTACCGACCTGTCTGTCCTGGAGCGGGAGCCGGAAATTATCCTTAACTGGCTGACCGGCCCGGGTGATGCATCGGCATACGACCTGCTCATCCTGCCGGGAAGCAAAAGCACGGCCGCTGATCTGGCCTGGCTGCGCCAGTCCGGCTGGGCGGAGATCATCAAAAAATTTGCCGCGTCCGGCGGCCGGATAATCGGGCTTTGCGGGGGGTTTCAGATGTTGGGCCGGGAAATCTCTGATCCGGACAAGATCGAAGGTGAAACCGGAAAGATCGCCGGCCTGGGTTTACTGGATATTGTTACCGTGATTGAGAACGACAAAGTGGTGAAACACTCATCGGGCCGTGATCTGGTGTTTGGCGCGAAGGTCTGCGGGTATGAGATTCATATGGGACGGACAGAAAGGGTGGGCGAACTCGATCACTTCCTGGAGCTTGGGGAAGAAAGGGAGGGGGCGGTCGGTTCCCGGGGGAACGTGTGGGGAACCTATCTGCACGGCCTCTTCGATTCAGGATCTTTCCGGGGGCAGCTCATCAAGAGGTTGTCAGAGAAAAAGGGGATTTTCTTTAACCAGGAGATAAACCGGCCGGACGCCTGGTCGGAAAAGGAGAATAATTTTAACATCCTGGCGGATCATTTTTCTGAACACGTGGATGTTGACCGGGTTTGGGCCATAATAGAGGGTGGTTCGTGAAGGCGGTTCTGATCGCCGGGGCGGGCAGCGGCTGCGGCAAAACCACCGTTACCCTGGGGCTGATGGCCGCTTTCCGGGAAAAGGGCCTGCGGGTTCAGGGATTCAAAGCGGGGCCGGATTATATCGATCCCAGCCTGCACCGGGTGGTGACCGGCCTGCCCTCCATCAATCTCGACACCTGGATGATGAGCGAACCTTTTTTACGCTATTCTTTCGCCTCCCGGGCAGCCGATATCTCAGTGATCGAAGGGGTCATGGGGCTGCATGACGGACGTCTGCCGGATTCCGATGAAGGCTCCACCGCCGAACTGGCCAAGAGACTCGGGTTGCCGGTCATCCTGGTGGTAAACGCTCAATCGATGGCCCGGACTGCCGCCGCCGTTATAAAAGGAATCCGGGAGTTCGACCGGGAAGTCAACATCATCGGGATAATCCTGAACAAGCTGGGCAGCGGCCGGCACCGGGAAATTCTGGAAAAATCGATAAAAGAGTATTGTAACCTGCCGGTACTGGGAGGGGTTTTGAGGGACGCCGGGCTTGAGCTGCCCTCCAGACATCTGGGGCTGTTCATGGGGGAGGAACTACCGCAAGAGAAAATAAGGCTGATTTCCGTTGCCGCTCAGATCGATCTCGATAAAATTCTGGAGCTATCTTATTTCTGCTGCCCGGAGCCTTCCCCGCCTTTTTCCGAGCCGGTGGAAGATAAGGGCAGAGTGGCTGTAGCCCGTGACCGGGCTTTCTGCTTCTATTATCAGGACAACCTGGATATCCTGGAAAAACTCGGTTACCGGCTGGTGGAGTTTTCCCCTCTGGAGAGTTCCGCCCTGCCGGATAATATTACGGCGGTTTACCTGGGAGGCGGTTACCCGGAGCTTTACGCCCGGGAGCTTTCCGAGAACCGGCCGCTTCTATACGCTTTGCGCTCGGCCAGCCTCAAAGGAACCGATATCTACGGGGAATGCGGCGGCCTGATCTACCTGGGAGAATCATTGACCACCGTGGAGGGGGAAGAGTACGCCATGAGTGGCTGCCTGCCCTGCCGCACCCGGATGCGTCATAAACTCAAATCATTGGGATACGTGGAAATCCGGCCCCGGGAAAACCACTGGGTCTTAAACAGAGATCAGCCGGTCCGGGGTCACGCCTTTCATTATTCGGATCTGGAATTTACCGGGAGTGCGCTGCCCAATATTTATACGGGAGAACCGGAAAACAAGGCGGTCGGATATCGCCGGGGTAACACCCTGGCCTCGTATGTTCATCTTCATTTCAGCGGATTACTATGTTATACGGACACGGCGGAAATATAATATCGGCAGCCGGGAAATACGGGCTGGAAGTCGATCCTTCCCGAATCATTGATTTCAGTGTCAGCACCTCTTACTTGAAATATCCGGACGGCCTGGAGGAAGAGCTCAGGAAAGCGGTCAGCCGGATAAGCCGGTATCCGGAAGTGGACGCCTCCGGTTTAAGGAAGGAGCTGGCCGGTCATCACCGGCTTTCACCGGAGCATATCATGGTGGGCAACGGCTCCACCGAGCTGTTGTACCTGATTCCCCGGGCGCTGCGGATAAAGAGCGGCCTCTGTCTGGCTCCCGGTTATTCCGATTATGAAGACGCTCTTCGATATGCCGGCTCTAAAGCGGGGTTTTTCCCGTTAAAACGGGAGGATGATTTTGCCTTGGATATGGAAGGCTTTGTCCAGAAAGCGAAAAACTATGAGATCGTCTTTCTGGGGCACCCGAACAACCCTACCGGCCGGCTGCTGCCGGTTGAAGAAATCAAAAGATTGATTGTCCGGTTTAAGGAAACCGTGTTCGTGATAGACGAGGCTTACCTGTCCATGGTGGTACAGGGCCGCTCCTTCATCGAACCGCCGCTGCCGGAAAACCTGATTGTGCTCCGCTCACTGACCAAGAGCTTTGCCGTTCCGGGTGTCCGGCTCGGTTACGCGGTAGCCTGCCGGTCAATGACAGAGCGGTTGTATCAGCGGAAAGAACCCTGGACAGTGAATGTTTTCGCTGCGGTGGCCGGCAGCTATCTGATCGGCCGGGAGGAGTGGCTGAAAGGTTCCGCCGGGGAAATAGCTTCCCGGAAGAAGGCCTTGTTTGATGAGCTGTCTTCGATAAACAGACTCAAGATCTTTAAGTCGGCGGCTAACTTTATGCTGCTGAAAATTCTCTCGGATAATCTGACCGCCGGAGATCTACAGGCCGCGTTGCTGAAGCGGGGCTGTCTTATCCGGGACTGCTCCAATTTCCCGGGTCTGGATGAGGGCTATTTCAGAATCGCCGTGAGAAGGCCGGAGCAGAACCGCCTGCTTGTCAGTGCCCTCACCGAGTTATTTCTGGATAACGATTAAGAATCTGCCGTCCTGTTCTTTGATTTCCAGGATTTTATAACCGGCGGTCTCCGCGGATTTAGGGATCGATTCGAGCGGTTCTCCCGGATTAACCAGCACTTCCAGAATATCCCCTTCCTCCAGCTCTTCCAGCCTTAAAGCGGTCTTGACGTAGGTCATGGGGCATTTCTGGTCGGTTACGTCGAACTGGTGTTTCATTTTATCAGGAGATAAAGATTGTTTCCGCGTCTCGGGAATATTCCAGGAAGGTGGGCACCCCCACCACTTCCTCGATCTCGTCGATCAGATCGCTTTTGTCGATATCCAGGATATGCATGGCCATCTCGCAGGCGATCAGCTTGATCTTGAGGGCCTTGGCCGCCTCGATCATTTCATCCAGGGTAGCCACTCCCTTCTTTTTCATCAGGTAGGTCATCAGCCGGGGACTCATTCCTCCGAAATTGAGACGGGACAAAGGCAGCCAATCGAGTCCGCCCATCAGAAAATTGAAAAAGCGGGTCAGAAACTCCCGGCCTTTGAACCTTCTGCCTCTCTCCTTGCGGAGAATATTCAATCCCCAGAAGGTAAAGAACATGTTTACCTCCTGCCCCATGGCGGCCGCGCCGGTGGCCAGAGTGAAAGCGGCCACCGCCTTGTCGAAATCGCCGCTGAACACGATCAGGGAAAGCCGTTCCTTCTTTTTCCGCTTCGATTCAGGCATAATTACATATTAGCCGCTTTTTCGTAAGGGTCTTTTATCCCCAGTTCCTCATCGGTCATATAACAGGCCGGGTCTTCCTGCCACTTGTCGCCGTAAACCGCTTCCGCCCTGATCCGGCACCCCCCGCAGACCGTGTTGTGCGGGCACTGGCCGCAGCGGCCCTTCAGGTGTTTCTGCATCTGCTTCAACTGCTGGAGGAACTCATCATCCTTATCAGTCCAGATCTGGCTGAACTTCCTTTCCCGGACATTGCCCAGGGTATGATGCCCCCAGAACTGGCAGGGATGAACATCCCCCCGGGGGTCGATATTGGCGAATTTCTTCCCGGCCGAGCAGCCGCCGTGCATCTCCAACAGTCCCGCCACTTCCTTGAACCGGTCGGGCATCTTTTCCTGGATGTAATTCCCCAGATAAATCCCGTCGGTGTGGTTATCGGTGGTGAGTATTTCGGTTTCCACCCCCCGCTTATCCCAGTCCAGGGCTTTATTTATGAGGGTCTGCATTACCTGTCTGCTTTGTTCGTGGGTCAGATCCTGTTCGGCCAGCTCTTTCCCCCGGCCGGAATAGACCAGGTGATACATGCAGAACCGGGGGATTTTTTCCCGCTCAACAATGTCCATAACCTCCGGCAAATCCCGGTAATTGGCTTTGTTGACTGTAAGTCTCACCCCGGCTTTGACCCCTTGTTCATGACAGTTTCTGATTCCCTGGACCGCCATTTTGAAGGCGTTTTCTTTCTGGCGGAAATGGTCATGAGTGCCGGGGGCGCCGTCGATACTGATACCAACGTAGGAAAAACCCACATTCTTTACTTTTTTGGCCATCTCCCGGGTAATCAGCGTACCGTTGGAGGAGATGACCGCTCTGATTCCCCTGGAGATGGCATAGGCGCCCAGTTCATACAGATCCTTGCGTAAAAACGGTTCCCCCCCGGAAAAGAGCAGCACCGGCACCTTCATCTCCGCCAGGTCGTCGATCATGATTCCGGCTTCTTCGGTGGACAGCTCGTTTTTATAACTGCGGTCTTCGGCGTCGATGTAGCAGTGCAGACAGTTCAGATTGCAGCGGTTGGTCATGTTCCAGACCACCAGGGGGCGGTCATCAGCCGAGAACTGCAAAAGATGAGCCTGTAATTTGGCGCTGGAGCGGCCATGCCGCATCGCTTCGGCTATGGTAGCTGTGCCGCAGAGTAATTTGGTGCATCCGATCATTTATAACTCCTGTAATTGTAAGAAGATCAAGTCCGTTTTATTTAAGATACGATCAGTCCGGTTTTTAGTCCACAAATTTTTCATGACGGGCCATTCGGTCACCCCTTTATGATGAAAACAGGTTGACAGACCCACGAAAAGCGGGTTTACACATTGTGCATAGTAAAATTACATAACGATTTCCGCAACTAAAGCGTCAATTGTGTAAGTAGAGGGCATGATATGGGGTTCCAGTCCCAGTTTCCGGGCGGTTTCCGAGGTGATCGGGCCGATGCTGGCTATTTTGGTGTTTTCCTTTATCCGGTTTAATTCGTTTTCCGTGAACAACCCGGCGAAATTGGTCACGGTCGAGGAACTGGCGAAGGTCACCACATCCGCACCGCCGGATAAAATAAGTTCTTTGGCGGCCGGGTCGAAATCGGGAACTGTTTTATAGGCGGGCGCCACCAGCACGTCCGCTCCCGCTTTTCTCAGTTCCTCCGGCAGAATCTCCCGGGCTTCCCTGGCTCTGGGTATTAAGACCTTTTTCCCGGAAATTCCCAACCGGGTCAGTCCCTTGATAATTCCTTCGGCGCGGTACTCGGCCGGGACAAAATCGGGAATAATCTGAAAATCTTCCAGTTGTTGAGCGGTCTGGGAACCGATGGCGGAAATTTTGATCCCTCCTAACCGGCGGATATCCCCGAGCGCTGTCTTCAAACGCTTGAAAAAGGCCTTTACGCCGTTCACGCTGGTAAAAATGAGCCAGTCATACTTATCCAGCTCAGTGATTGCCTGATCAAGGGCAACGTAATTATCTTCCGGGGGTTCTATTCTGATGGTGGGGAATTCGATTACCTCGGCGCCCAGGCCGGTCAACCGCTTGACCATACCGCTGGCCTGAGCCCTGGCCCGGGTGACCACCACCCGCTTGCCGAACAGGGGCCTCTTTTCAAACCAGTTCATCTTTTCCCGTAAAGTTACGACCTCTCCCACGACAAAGATTGAGGGAGGTTTAATATTTTCCTCTTTGCATCTTTGCTCGATGTTAGCCAGGGTGCCGGTTACCGCCTGCTGCTTATTGGTGGTTCCCCAGCGGATTACCGCGGCCGGGGTGGTTTCCGGCCGGCCGTTCTCGATCAGTCTCCGGCAGATATTGGGGATATTTTTCACTCCCATCAGGAACACCAGGGTGCCCACCCCGGTGGAAATCTTGTCCCAGGCAATGGCCGAGTATCCCTTGTCCGGGTTTTCATGACCGGTGACAAAGGCGACCGTGGAAGTGAAATCCCGATGGGTCAGGGGAATACCGGCATAGGCGGGAACCGCAATAGCCGAAGTAATTCCCGGCACTACCTCAAAAGGGATATCATGTTTGATCAGTTCCTCGATCTCCTCGCCGCCCCGGCCGAAGATAAAGGGGTCTCCCCCCTTCAGCCGGGCGATGGTTTTTCCGGTCAGCGCCTTTTCCACTAAGAGCTGGTTGATCCCGCCCTGGGGAAGGGTATGGCTGGCGCCCTTTTTCCCCACGTATATCTTTTCCGCCCCGGTCTGAGCCATCTCCAGGAGCTTTTTGTTGGCCAGATAATCATAGATAATGACATCCGCTCCCCTGATCGCTTCCACCGCTTTGTAAGTGATCAGGGACAGATCTCCGGGGCCTGCCCCCACTAAATAAACCTTGCCCGGTTTCATGTGAATTTCCTGCTCAATATAATTTGGTTTTAAAAGGACTTTCATATATAGCATAATTCCTCATTACTAATCAACCAATAGATTAGGCCGGAGAGATAATAGCAGTTGAAAAACAGCGCGCTAGTATGCTATTATGCCTTCCACTTTGAAGGTCACATGATTTTCTTTTAAACGACGATCGCGCCGATTATGATGTTAAAGCCGCGGTGCAAAAGGGATAACCCTTTTGTCAGCTTTAAACCGGCGCGGGGAAACAACCGTAACATAAGGAGACG
>JBHHXV010000051.1:0-11200 GCA_046757225.1 bacterium | reverse complement strand
GGGACATGCGATTATAATGAGACTGTCAATGTCAAATGTGGAGACCTGACCCCAACTCTACTCAGAAAAAACCGGCTTTGCTGTCCGGTTGATGAATCCCCTTTGTTTTCGGTTATTGATAAGCATTTGAAAACTTACAATTATAAAGTTATTTGTAGAAACTGTACGCACATTTATGCTTACATAGGACCAACATACAATCTTCTTAAGGAGTAAAATAAGGACGGGGTCATAAGGACGGGGTCAGGTCTCCACATTTGACATTCACTGCACCAACCCAAACCGGTTCGAAAAATAATTGACCGGGACATGCGATTATAATGAGACTGTCAATGTCAAATGTGGAGACCTGACCCCAATTCTACTACAACTCTATTATTGTCAATATATTGACGTTCACTCGTTAGCTTACTCAGCTATTAATATACCTAACCAAGCAATCCTTTGTCAACATTAAAAAGCATTTTTTTTTACATAGAAGATTTTTTGTAAAAGGTATTTCAAAAAACAAAGAATAAATAAACAAACCACCAGTAATTATGCCGATCAAATTATTTGCAACAATTATGACTTCTTTTGTTTCAGAGATATTCATTTTATGGGCACATTCTTCTATATGTTCACTATGTTACTTCTTCTTTTTGTAATTGTCAAAATATTTTCTCTTTAAAAATAAGGACGGGGTCAGGTCTCACATTTGACATTCACTGTATTGTAGAAAGTTGTTAGGTCTCATCCTGTCATCGGGAGCGAAAACAACCCAGTAATCTCCAACTCTCAATTTCCAATAGCCTTTGAGAGTTTTTCTTAAAGGCCTACCATATTGTTGAGGTGCCACCATCAAGCGGGTTTCGATAGCTTGTTTGATTCTATCTCTTATTTTGCCGCTTAGTCGGGGAATATCTCTGTTTTTGACTTCCGGGTGATACTTTAGAACAAAACTCAAATTATCCCCAGACCTGATCGTGGGCTAACGTTTTGGATTTGTCAAAGCTTTTCTCCCTTTCCTCGGCAAACTTGGAAAGGACGATATCTTTATTCAGTTCCAAAGCTTCCTTTATCATATCCCGAATTACCGTAGACATAGCCATTCCCTTATTGACAGCCAAATCATGAATTGCATCGTAAACAGGCTTTTCCACGGTTGCGCTGATTTTTAGATTTTTCATTTCTGGTTCCTTACATCTCAGATTGTTCCACTTCTTCGCCTGCTATTAATTCTACCACTTTGACTTGAGCAATAACCTGTTAAGCCTCAATCAGCTCGAAATGGGTCAGATCTTTAAACTCATGAAACCGCTGAGCGATCTTGTGGTGGTCCAGGGAGCGCAGGCTGTTCAGGCTGAAGGACTCCACATTGAAGGAAGCCATGACGCTTCCCATGATAATCGCCTGGCGGAGGGTGGTCTTGTTGATCTTTTTCACGCGGGCCAGATGCCCTATTAGGCCGCCGGCAAAGCTGTCTCCCGCTCCGGTGGGGTCGTAAATCGCTTCCAGGGGATAAGCGGGAGCGACAAATATCTCGTTTTCATAAAACAGAATCGCTCCATATTCCCCCTGTTTTACAATAATTATTTTCGGCCCCCAGGAAGCCACCAGTTTAGCGGCTTTGACCAGGTTGACCTCTTCGGACAACTGCCTGATTTCCGCCTCGTTGATTACCAGTAAATCCACCAGGGCGATCGTTTCTTTCAGGGAATCCCGTTTGACGTCGATCCAGAAATTCATGGTATCGCAGGCAGTCAGCTTCGGCTTGTTTACCTGCTCGACGACCTTCCGCTGGATATCCGGGTCCACGTTGGCCAGAAACAGGATATCGGGGTTCCGGTAGCATTCCGGGATTCGGGGAACGAATTTTTCCAGCACATTCAGGTGAGTGGCCAGGGTTTTGGCCTCGTTCAGGTCATACCCGTACTCCCCTTTCCAGTGAAAGGTTTCTCCCTCCATCGTTTCCAGTCCCCGGGTGTCAATCCCGCTCTCTTCAAAAACAGCCCGGTCGTTTTCCCGGAAATCCTTTCCCACCACCGCCACCAGATTTGTCTGGTGAAAGTAACTGGATGAAGTGGAAAAATAAGTGGCTGAACCTCCCAAAGCCCTTTCCACTTCCCCGAAAGGGGTTTTAACACTGTCAAAGGCCACGGTACCGACAACTAATATACTCATGTATCACTCCTGATTTATCGTTTTCTCATAAATATTTTATTCAATTGATGCCCGATCAGATCAAGGGGCAGAACAAAGTCGATAACCCCGTTTTCAATTGCGCTGCCGGGCATGCCGAACACGGCTGAGCTTTCTTCGTCCTGGGAGATCATATATCCTCCCTGCCGTTTTATCTCAGCCGCCCCCTCAGAGCCGTCATTCCCCATTCCGGTCAGGATTACCCCTACCAACCTTTCTCCATATACCTTTGCCGCCGAACAGAAAAGCCGGTTGGCCGCCGGCCGGAGATTATGCCAGGGAGGAGAACTGTCCAGGTTAATTTTCCGGTCTCCGCTCACAGTCAGGTGACTGTCAGAAGGCGCCACATAGACCGTACTGTTTTTTATTTCTTCCCCATCCTTGGCTTTTTTAACGGTCAACTGGCAGGACGCCTTGACCCAATTCAAGAAATAATGGAAGAACTGGCTGTTTATATGCTGCACTATAATAATAGGAGCGGTAAACTTGGTGTCCAGTCTTGATAAAACCTGTCGAAAAGCGTTGGGACCTCCTGAAGAGGCGGCTACTACCAATATTTCAGGATTAATCGAGGGGTCGAACGGCTTTTGAAGCGGATAAGAAGGGGAATCGGCAAGGGTGTCGCTTGGTTTGACTTTTTTCAACCTCACCTTGGATAAGGTTTTCACTTTCCTTATCAACTCGATTGAATCGGTTTCCGAATTATGAGAGCTGTAAACCGGTTTCGGGACCAAGTCCACCGCTCCGGCATCCAGGGCTTTGAACAATAAATCAGCATGGTTTTCTTCGGAAGAGGTTACCATGATAATCGGAATCGGATCGGTGGAGGTAATCTCTTCCACCGCTTTGTATCCATCCATTTTCGTCATCCGGACATCCATGGTAATAAGATCCGGTTTTATTTCCTGAGCCTTTTTAATCGCTTCATAGCCGTCGGCCGCCTCTCCGACGACCTCAATCATTTTATCTCTTTCCAGCAGCTTTCTTATCACCGCCCTGGCGCTGGATAAGTCATCCACCACCAGAACCTTTATCTTACTGTTAATCTTTGTCATGCAGTTATAATTATTCTTTTTCCCAAATGTTCTAACCTCCGGTTATTATAAGCTTTTTTCTGTTAATTCGTCAACACTCCCTGACAGTTGGAATGCAAAGTAAACCACTCCATCATACTGATAGAATTAAAGATCCGGTTTTCGGTCTCGATTAAATAGTAATACCGGGAAAGTTGCTCCAACCGCTCAAGCAGTGATTTTCTTGTCCGGTAATTCCAGGTGGCGGTACGGTCACGGGGGCTGATTTTTACCTGGTCGCAGCCAACCCTGACCTTCTGATCAATCCAGCCCTTATCATCTTTATACCATCTATTCAAACCATACAACCTGCAGATTATCGGCCTCTGCTCATATATCAGACATAATTTGGTCTCGGGATCGACAGCCGGACATGTTACCGACCAGTATGATTTTTCCCGGTAACCGGGCTTTTCCATTGCTTTATATTCTTCCTTCATTCTTTTCCCCATCAGAAACTTATTCATCATGGAAACGGCAAACATCTTTTTCCTGAGTTCACGGTTTGAGGGAGAACTTAATAATCTCATGATGGCTAAAAACTCTATCGAATAAACCCGGGGATTACCGGTTTTGGTTCCATCGCAGCACCCGCCGCAACGATCGCATTCCGGCCGGGGAATCTCTTTATACAGCCGGTTGAGCTTTCTTAAATCACGCTCCAGCGAGTTTTTCTTCTTTTCCGAAAGCGGCGCGGTCTTCAGGCCCAGTACCTTGGGGGTGTTGTTTTTATCCAGTTTTATGGCGAACATCTTTTAATTATTTAAGGAATCTGGCATGCTTGATGGCGCACAACTCCCCGCACATGCTGCAGGCGTTATCCTCGGAGAGGGGGCTTTTTTCCAGGAACTCCCGGGAGCGTTCCGGGTCCAGGGAAAGCTCGATCTGGGTGTCCCAGTCCAGGTTGCTGCGGGCCCGGGCCATCCGGTCATCCTTTTCCCCGGCTCCCCTGATTCCCTTGGCGATATCAGCGGCGTGGGCGGCGATCCTGCTGGCGATTACCCCCTGGCGGACATCCTCCGCCGTGGGCAGCCGGAGGTGTTCTCCGGGAGTAACATAGCAGAGAAAATCGGCGCCCGCCCGGGCGGCCACCGCCCCCCCGATCGCTCCGCTGATATGGTCATAGCCGGGAGCCAGATCGGTTACCAACGGCCCCAGCACATAAAAAGGGGCGCCATGACAGGCCCGTTTCTGCATTACCACGTTCGCTTCCACCTGGTGCAGCGGCACGTGACCGGGGCCCTCGATAATCACCTGCACCCCCCGCTCCCAGGCCGCTTTGGTGAGGTCTCCCAGCACAAACAATTCTTCTATCTGCGCTTTGTCCGAGGCATCAGCCAGAGCGCCAGGCCGAAGGCCGTCACCCAGGCTGAGAACCAGGTCATATTTACCGGCGATCTCCAGCACCCGGTCAAATTGTTCATAGAGCGGGTTTTCTTTATTATTGAGAAACATCCATTCCGCCAGCAGGGTTCCCCCCCGGCTGACGATCCCCATCAGGCGGCGGGATTGCTTCAGGGTCTGGAGCACTGACCTGGTCACCCCGCAGTGAAGGGTGACAAAACCGACCCCCTCGGAAGCCTGTTCCTCGATTACCTCGAACAGCAGTTCCGGGGACATTCCCGCCAGACCCCTGCCCCGTTCGACCGCTTCCACCACCGCCTGATAAATCGGAACCGTCCCCAAAGCCACCCCGGCTCCGGACAGGATCTTTTTTCTGATACCCTTTAAATCTCCGGCAGTGCTGAGATCCATTAACGAGTCGGCTCCCGCTTCCACCGCCGCTCTCATTTTCCGCAGTTCCTGCTCCAGGTCGGAGCGGTCGGCGGAGGTTCCCAGGTTGGCGTTAATCTTGGTGCGCAGCCCCTGCCCGACCCCCAGCAACGCGGCGGATGACTTTTCCGGCCGGTTAACCGAAATAACCAGCCTTCCCTCGGCCAGCCGGGCCTTTACTTCTTCGGGCAGCAGCCCTTCATCCCGGGCGACCGCCCGCATTTCCGGGGTAATTTCCCCGGATCTCGCTTTTTCCAGTTGCGTCATTTACTGATTGACCTTTGTCAGGCGGTATATCCCGAAAACAGAAAAAATAACGTTTCCCATCCAGCCGGCGAGCATCGGGGAGAGCGCTCCTCCCCTTCCCAGAGCGTAACCGGCCGCCAGAAAGACCCAATAAACAAAACCGACCGCGATTCCCAGGCTGAAATTAAGAACCAGCCCGCCGCTTCTCCTGGAAGTCAGGGTAAAGGGGATCGCCAGCAGAACCATTACCAGGCTGATCAAGGGATGGGCAAACTTGGTCTGGATCTCCACCTCATATTTAGAGGTTTTAAACCCCTTGGTTTTAAGGCTGTCCACGTAAGCGGTCAACTCCCGGTAATTCATGAGTTCCGGCTTTATCTTGACCTGGTCGAAATCCCGGGGCCGGTCAGTTGATTTATCATACACCAATTCAGGGAAGCTTTGATAATTTAATTTCCGGTCATGAAAAGAACGCTGCCGGACCTGTTCAAGCCGCCAGTTTTTTCCGTCCCACCGCATCCGCTGAGCGTCTATTCTTTCTCTGACCTTGAATCTATCGTCAAAAGTGAAGATGGAAACCCCGAACATATTGCTGTTGGAGCTTATCTCTTTGATGTTGTAAAACAAGCCGTCCTTGTTTCTGAACCAGATCCAGTTATCGGAAAAAAGGCTTCTGGGAGGCTTTTTCTTGATTTTGACCCGTTCGATATACGCCACCTGCTTATTGGCGGCGGAAACCAGAAATTCATTGAACAGGAAAATGGAAATACTGATGAAGGCCGCTATTACCAGAAGAGGATAAACCACGCTCATCAGGTTTATTCCCCCAGCTTTTAAAATAGTGATTTCATTGCTTTTAGCCATCCTTCCGATCAATATCAGGGTGCCGATCAATACCGCTACCGGCACTGTCTGAAAAACGGTCAAAGGGATTTTGTAGAAATAGTATGAGACAATGCTGGACAGGCCGGCGCCGAACTCCAGAAACCGGTCGATCCGGTACAGATCCACCACCAGATAGATGACCACGAACACCAGTTGCAGCAGAAAAATGATTTTCAGGTATTCTTTTACCAGGTATCGCCTTAATGTTTTCATCGGCGCGTAATTGTACGGAAGACCCTGATTTTACGGATAAGAGAGTCCAGTCCGGAACCGATCCAATCCACCCATCCGATTGACCGCTGCCTGTTTTCGCTTCTCACCAGATATCCGGCCGGGAGCGCCAGGATGATATTGGGAATCCACACGGAAAACCAGGGTACGATTATCCCGTTATCCCCGAATGTTTCGGTGGTTCTAAGCAGCAGGTAATAAACGAACACTATCAATATGCCGAAAGCGAAGGCGAAAGACTTCGACTGGGAAGAGGAACGCCTTCTCATTCCCAAGGGGGCGCCCAGAAAACCGAACAGCAGCGTGGAAAACGGTATCGCGTATTTTTTATACAGCTCCACCTGTTGCGGCAGATAATTAAGCCCCTCTTTCCGGCGTTCCCTGATTTTTTCCTTCAGTTCCTTTACGGTCAGCTCCCGGTCTCTTTTTCTTTTCTTCCTGAAGAAATCCCTTGAGTCAAAGTCTATGTCGTACGCTTTAAAGGTTAACCGCCGGTAACGCCCCTTGGGGGTCAACTGGTGTATCTCCCCGTCGGTCAGGTGCGCGTAAATGGTTTCCGTGCGTTTATCGAAGCCGAACACCCCTTGTTCCGCGGTAATAATATACTGGGTATCGCTTTTCCGGTGATCGGAAATAAAGACCCGGCGATAAGGCGAACCGTCCCGGGGAACCTTGTCCACATAAATCACCAGTCCCTCTAATCCGCCGAAAAACACCTTTTCCTGAAGATTCAGGACCGCGTTCGATTTTATCATCTGATAAACCGTTCTGGTAAAAGCGCCGTTGGCTTTCGGCACCAGGGAAATCATGATATACATGGTAGCCAGATAAGCGGTCAGGGAAAAGATCAGCACCGGCCTTAACAAGCGGTAAAAGCTGATTCCGCCGGCTGACAGGGCGACCGCTTCACAGTCTCCGGCCATCCTTCCGAACCCCACCAGTGAAGCCAGCAGAACCGTGGAGGGGATGACCAGAACCAGGAAGGAAGGGATGAGATAACCGAACAGCTGCAGAGCGGAGACCAGGGGCACCCCTTTATTAAGAATCATTTCGGTGATCCGGAGCACCTGGGTGATCATGAAGATAAAGGTAAACACCATCATCCCCAGGTAAAACGGGCTGAGCAGTTCCCTGAGAATATATCGATCTAGGATTGGTAGTTTAGATAAGCGCTGTTTCGAGGTGTTGGACACGTTAAGAATAATATCATACAGAAGAAAACCTGAGACTGATATCCATGGCCTTGACCGAATGGGTGAGAGCGCCCACCGAAATCAAATCCACTCCCGTCTGGGCCGCCGCCAGCGCCCGCTTGAGGTTCATTGTTCCGGAAGCCTCCACTAAAGCCCGGCCGCCGATCGTTTTTACCGCTTCAGTCATTTCCTCCCGGTTCATATTATCCAGCATGATAACGTCAGCCCCGGCTTTCAGGGCTTCATCGACCTGTTCTATCCGCTCAATTTCCACTTCCACCATCAGCAGGTGATGGTTATGGGAGCGGGCCGCCTTTACCGCCGCTTCAATACCGCCGGCGACATCGATATGATTGTCTTTGATGAGGATGCCGTCATACAGACCGAACCGGTGGTTCCGGCCTCCCCCGCGGGTAACCGCGTATTTTTCCAAAGCCCGCAGCCCGGGAATGGTTTTCCGGGTATCTATGATTTGGGCTTTGTACGGCTCCACCTGCTTGACATACCTTGAGGTAAGGGTGGCGATACCGGAAAGATGCTGCAGGAAATTTATGCCCACCCGTTCCCCTTTAAGGATTCCCCGGACCGGCCCGTTGATTCTGGCGATCTCCTCATCTTGGGAAACAACATCTCCGTCTTTGCGGTCGGTTATCAAGACGACCCTCTCGTCAACCTGCCGGAAAACCTCCCGCAACACCGGCAACCCGGCCAGGGTCAACCGCTCCTTCGCCCATAACGAGGCGTAAGCCGCCTGTTCCGGCGGCACCACCGTGTCAGTAGTGACGTCGCCGGACCCGAGATCCTCTTCCAGGGCCAGGGCCACCGCTTTCTGGATAACTGAAGGGTTTAATCCGTCAGACAAGATATCGACCCTTTTCTTACCCTTCCGCCAGCACCGCCTTGCGGCTGAGTTTAATCCGGCCCATGCGGTCGATATCCAGAACCTTTACCTTGATGTTTTCGCCTTCGGTAAGCACATCCTCCACCCGGTTGATCCGCCTTTCCGCTATCTGGGAAATATGGAGCAAACCTTCCGTACCGGGGGCGATCTCTACAAAGGCGCCGAAATCAACGATTTTCTTGATTTTCCCCTGGTAGATCTTGTCTATCTCGATATCATCGGTGATCGCCTTGATCAGTTCCAGGGCTTTGTTCACTGAATCGAGATTTACGGCGGAAACGGTTATCACTCCGTCATCTTCGATATTGACATCGGCTCCGGACTGTTCGATGATCGATCTGATAACTTTTCCTCCACTGCCGATCACGTCCCTGATCTTGTTCTTATCGATCTGATAAGTGGTAATTCTGGGAGCGTATCGGGAAATTTCCTGCCGGGGCCGGTTTAAAGCCTTGTCCATTTCTGACAGGATATGCATCCGTCCTTCTTTGGCCTGGCTTAAAACCTGGGCGAGCAGTTCTTCGGAAATCCCTTTTATTTTAACGTCGAGCTGGATGGCGGTGAGGCCTTTCGGGGTTCCGGCGATCTTGAAATCCATGTCTCCCAGATGGTCTTCCAGGCCCAGGATATCGCTGAGAACCGCGCTTCTGTTTCCCTCAATAATAAGACCCATGGCAATACCGGCCACCGGGCTGCTGATGGGAACTCCGGCGTCCATCATCGATAAACAGCCGCCGCAAATGGTAGCCATGGATGAGGAGCCGTTTGATTCCAGAATTTCGGAAACCAGCCGGATGGTGTAAGGAAAGTCAGCCGGATCGGGCAATATGGACGAAAGGGCCCGTTCAGCCAGTTTCCCGTGACCGATCTCTCTCCGTCCGGGGCCGACCATCCGCCTTACTTCTCCCACGCTGAACGGGGGGAAATTGTAATGCAGCATAAATGACCGGCGGCTTTTGCCCTCCAGATCATCGATTATCTGTTCATCCTGGGATGTTCCTAAAGTGGCGGCGCAAAGCGCCTGGGTTTCCCCTCTGGTAAACAAGGCGGAGCCGTGGGCCCTGGGCAGTACGTTTACTATCGAGGATATCGGGCGGATTTGAGTAACCGTTCTTCCGTCGGCTCTTTTCCCTTCTTCCATAATAGTTCTGCGCATCTCGGTTTTGAGCAGGCTTGCATAAGCCTTTTTGGTCTTGGAGTACTGCTCGTCCTCCTCGTCAATTCCCTCCAGGAAACCGTCCTTAATCTCTTTCAATCTGGATTCCCGCTCTTTTTTGTCGGCCACCTTGATAGCGGACACGATTTCCGACCCCCTGGAACCGCGCAATTCGGCTATCAGGCTGTCCAGGCACTCCGGCTCCGGCAATTCCATCTTCTCTTTGCCGGCCGCCTTGATCAACCGGCTTTGCAGCCGGATGATTTCCTTGATGAAATTATGGCCGTACATTACCGCCCCCTTCATCAGGTCTTCAGACACCTCTTTAGCGGCTCCCTCAATCATGACCACCGCTTCTTCGGTTCCGGCCAGGGTGATGTCGATAGTGCACTCCTTCAACTGCTCGAAGGTGGGATTGATAACATAATCGTTATTAATACAACCGACCTTTACCCCTCCGATCGGTCCGGCAAAGGGGATACTGGAGATGGAAAGCGCCGCGGAAGCCCCTATCAGTCCCAGGATATCCGGATCGTTTTCCTCGTCGCAGGAAAGAACCAGAGCGGTTACCTGGATTTCATGAAAAAAATTCTTGGGGAAAAGGGGCCGGATCGGACGATCGATCAAACGGCAGGTCAGGGTTTCCCGCTCGGTCGGCCTTCCTTCCCGCTTAAAGAATCCCCCGGGGATCTTTCCGCTGGCATAGGTTTTTTCCTGGTAATTGACCGTAAGGGGTAAAAAGCCTTGATCCCCTCTGCCGGTATCGCTTGACTGCGCGGCTACCAGCACCATGCTGTCGCCGTACTGAACCGTTACGGCGCCATCCGCCTGTTTGGCCATCAAACCGGTCTCAATACTTAGAGTCCGGCCGCCTAATTCCATTTCTACTCTCTCTGACATTAAATTCTCCTGTGGTTTTCCCGCTGCAAAAATAAAGCCGTTACT
Source organism: bacterium (assembly GCA_046757225.1). Lineage (GTDB taxonomy): Bacteria > SZUA-182 > SZUA-182 > JBHHXV01 > JBHHXV01 > JBHHXV01. The sequence continues at coordinate 616 of JBHHXV010000051.1, read as the reverse complement.
CCTGAACGCGGGATAACGGCTTCCAAATATAATAACCGGGCTTTATTTTCTTATACCCAGCTCTTTGATAATTTCTCTATACCGGTCATTATCCTTTCTCTTCAGATAATCCAACAATTTACGCCGCTGGCTGACCATTTTTAGAAGTCCCCGCCTGGAGTGATGATCCTTGGCGTGAACCTTGAAGTGCTCGGTCAAAGCGGATATCTGGGTGCTGAGCAATGCTATCTGAACCTCCGGGGAACCGGTATCCCCCTCATGAATGCCAAACTGATTGATCAGCTCTGTTTTCTTTTCTTTCATCAAAGACAACGTTTTCTCCTCTATAATTTAATATTTATCTGCGTTCTGTTTTTTTAATTTCTGTACGTGAACTTTTGGTTCTTACATCCCGAATTCGCTGAATCCTCCCATACCCATATCTTCGTTGCCGATATCATCATCGGGGATTCCGTTTTCATCCAAATCCATTCCCCCGCCGATTTCACCGTGGCTTCCCGGACCCATGGTGGAGGTCTCGTAGAACTTTACCCGGTTAATCTCTTCCTGGGTAAGAAGATCCAGTTTAATATGTATCTTTTCTTTGTCCGGATCCAGCCTTACCGTTTTAGTCTTG
>JBHHXV010000050.1:0-11424 GCA_046757225.1 bacterium | reverse complement strand
TATTTTCAACAACATATCGTCTGCTTTGCTATGATTCCCGAATTATTCGGGCTAATACCCGGTTTTTGGGGGGGCCGTCCCGATCGATGTCTTTCTCGATGGAATCGTTGAGCCTGGTGCATGAAGGCTTCCAGTCTGGTTTTGTAATTCGACTCCCCCTGGCCGTCATAGGACATGTTTATATAGGGAATATTGCCGTGGTCTTGGCGGAATCTGGTCAGGGTGGCGTTGACGATATTTCCGGGCATGCAGCTGAAAGGCATGGCATTCACGATTCCCGCCATCCCCTTATGAAAGAAATCGATCGATTTGCCCACGCTCAAAGGGGCTTCACCCTCGAAAGAGGAATGAATGTAAGGATCGCTCAGTTTCAAGGTCTGCTTGATGGTGGGCTCATGGCTGTTCCTGAGCATTCCTTCAAAGATTTTGTATTGTTTGTGCTCGTCCCGTTTCTGGATAAACTCGGACACGGTCGTGGACAGCAGACCGCTGTAATTTTTATGGGTTTTATGCTCCAGTTTTGCCAGGTGGCTTAAATACAGGAACCATTCGGCTACCGGCGGGAACCAGGCCTCCCCTCCCAGGCGCTCGATTTCCCTGGCCAAGTCATTATTGCTGAAAATGCTGGCCCGCACAAATATCTCTCCCACCACCCCGATAACCGGCTTCTGGGCCGACTGATCCTTGGGAATCCGCATGAACTTGTCGCGCACCATTACCAGCGTTTCCAGGAGGTTGTCGTCGATCACTCCATGGGTGACCATCTCCAGAGACTCCTTATAAACCCGGTCGGTCAGCCCTTTTTCCAGTTCGTAAGGCCGGATTTCTCTGAGCAGCTTTTCCAGGATATCCACCGCCAGGATGCCGTTCCAGAGCCTCCGGGTGAAACCGGAGCCCAACATGCCGAACTCCTTGTAAAAATTCTTGTCCTGGTTGGGAGCACACAGCGGCACATCTTCATATCCCAGCTCATTGAGAATCATCCGCTGCAGGGTATTATACTGCCCAAACCGGCAGGGGCCGTCCCCCGAGGGCATGAAGAAGGCGGTGGTATCCGGGTTGAAATCCTTCCGCTTGATGAATTTTACGATGTCGCCGGTAGTGACGATGCAGGGAAAGCATTCCTTGCCCGAGGTGTACCGGCGGCCCCACAACAGAGTTTCCTCGTCCGACTCGGGCAGCACCTCCGCTTTTACCCCGTGATGGATAAAAGCCGCCTTGATGCCGAAGGCGTGATCAGACATATGATTGATATAAACAACCCGCTGGGAGGACCCCTGAGGAGGGGCAAAGGCCCCTTCTATTCGATCGATAATGTTTTTATTCAGGCGTTTCACATTCCCCAGGCTGTCCTGGAAGGCTTCGCACCTGGTGATCGCTCCCGCGTCCGCGCTGTGCTCGTCCACCTCCAGCTGGAGATAAGGCTTGCCGGACATCTTTTTGCGGAAGAAATGGGAAATGAAGGAATCCGGGCCGCAGCCGAAATTGGTTATATAAATCGCGTTCAACCGGTCATTGTCATTGATGATATCGGCCGCTCTCAGGATCCGTTTGCCGTATCGCCAGTACATATTGGGCCAGTCCGAATATTCATGGGAGGAGTCCAGGGGGAGAAAATCCATCGGGATGGCGATAAACCCCAGGTTCCCGAGTTTCTTGGGGAGGGCCATGTTCAGAATGTCGTCGCAGCCGTTATAGGGGCGGCTGACCACCACCACCGCCTGGTCGTTGTCCCGGAGATCGGTTATTATTTCCTTTCCCCGTTTCTGAATGGCATCGGCAAATCTCCGCTGGCTCTCTTTAGCGGTTACGATGGCAGCCAGCACCCGTCCCGGTTTTACTCCCAGTTCGCGCCCCATTTTGACCAGGCTTTTTTCAAACCTGCTCTTCCCTCTGGTGGAGTCGATAACCGGCTGTAAAACTTTTACCCCGTAAGATTCAATATCCAGGCCCGACCGGATCAGATAGGGGATGGTCTGGACATACGGGCAATTGAAATTACGGGTTCCCCTGGTTTTGCCTGATGACATGTTCATGATACTGGGCAGAAACAGGTAATCGACCTTTCGTTCCAGCAGGTTCAAGACATGGCCGTAAGTCACTTTGATTGGAAAGCAGGTCTCAGAGGTGATAAACTCCAGACCTTTATTAATCAGGGTCTTATTGGATTTGGCCGAAGGTATGAGACGAAAACCGAGTTCCCCGAAAAAAGCCTGCCAGAAGGGATAGAACTCATGAAAGAAAAGAGATCTGGGAATTCCCACCACCTGGGAGTCTTTACCAAGTTCTGGTTTACTGGTATTAAGCAGTAACTGTTCACGTTCTTTAAAAAGCTGGGGAAGTTCCTTGTTTTTTCTGACCCCTTTCTTGACGTCATATTTCTCGCAGCGGCTGCCGTAGTACAGTGGTTCTTCATTTTCCACCACCACCTTGCGGACCTCGCAGACATTCGAGCAGTCCTTGCATTCAAACGATTCCATGGAATATTTCCGCTTGGTCAGATCCCAGCCCTTAAACTTACTCTTCTCCCAGTCCCGGTGTTTCCGGGCCAGGATAGCGGACCCGTAAGCACCGGTAACCTCATGATGAGGAGGAACCAGGATCTCCCGGGCTACCACCTTTTCAAAAGCGGCCACCACTCCCCGGTTGGCGGCCACCCCGCCCTGAAAGAAAATCTTGCCCCCGATCCGGCGGTCACTGACCACCCGGTTCAGATAATTGTGAACGATCGAGTAACTCAAACCGGCAACCAGATCGTCCTTTGGCGCGCCCAGCTGCTGCTGATGATGGAGGTCGCTTTCCATAAATACGGTACAGCGCTCACCCAAAGGCACCGGAGCTTTGGCGTTTAAAGCCAGGTCGCCAAACTCCTGTCTGATATTGATCCCCAGTTTTTCCGCCTGCTCTTCCAGGAAGGAACCGGTACCGGCCGCACAGACCTTGTTCATCTCGAAATCCACGATCGCCCCGTTATCTATGGAGATATATTTGGAATCCTGGCCGCCGATCTCGAAGATAGTGTCCACTTCCGGGTCCAAAGACATGGCGGCGGTGGCCTGGGCGGTGATCTCGTTTTTCACGATATCCGCACCGACAAAATCTCCGATCAGGTATCTACCGGAACCGGTAGTTCCCACACCCATGATCTCCACCTTTGAGCCGACTTCCTCCCCCACCTCGAAGATCCCCCGCCTGACCGCTTCGATCGGCCGACCGGCGGTCATAAGATACCTTTTGGACAGGATGTTTTTATCCTCATCCATCACCACCACATTGGTGCTGATGGAACCTATATCTATTCCCAGGTAGGCTTTGGTTCCCGGTTTCACCTCTTGGATTGATTCGCTCTTTTCCTCTTTTCGCGCTTTATTCCGAAAGAAACCGAGCGGTTCCGGCCCCTTTTTGATCGTTTCCCTCTGTTCTTTTTCCAGAGGTTCGATACCGGCAAACTTCCAGTCATCACTCCCGGTTTTGGTGTTCATCCCCACTAAGGCGGCTCCGATCGCCCCCATACAGGCGAAGTGTTCGGGAATAATCAGCTCTCCCGCTTCGAGGTCCAGGGTCTCCTCAAAAGCCCGGACCATTCCTTTATTGGCGGCCACCCCGCCCTGGAAAGCAATCTGTTTGTCAAAGTTTTTCGCCCGGCCCAGGGTGCTCTTGAAATTACGGGCCATGGCAAAACAGAGGCCGGCCACGATATCATAATCAGGAGTGGCCACCTGCTGCAGATGGATCATGTCGCTTTTGGCGAACACGCTGCAACGGCCGGCAATCCGGGGAGGGTTTTTCGATTTCAAGGCCAGTTTCCCAAACTCGTCTTCAATAGAAATCCCCAGTCTGGCGGCCTGCTGATCCAGGAAAGAGCCGGTTCCGGCCGCGCAGGCGGAGTTCATGGAAAAATCGGCGATCTCCCCCGGATTATCCCCGGTAATAATCAATTTGGAGTCCTCCCCCCCGATCTCGATAACGGTTTTTACCTGGGGGTGAAAATGGGCGGTGGCAGCCGTTTGGGCGACAATCTCATTGATCCGGTCGATATGCAGCGCTTCGGTGATCAGCTCGGAACCGGTTCCCATCACATACATCCGCTGGAAATCTCCGGGGCGGTATTCTTTAAGAAGATCCTTAAACAGGGCGATTACCGTAGCCAGCGGCTCACCCTTCATCCGTTGATAACGGGTAGTGATTATCCGCTGATCCTGATCAACAACAGCGAACTTCACGCTGACCGACCCGATATCTATTCCCAGGGTAAATTTACTGCTAATCATCGGATTTATTAATCAGGGCCTGCTGAGCGATAGTTAAGATATTGTTGACCAGCCAGTAAATGACCAGGCCGGAGGGAAAATTCAAGAACATGAAGGTAAAGATGACCGGCATCAACATCATCATTTTGGCCTGACCGCCTTCGGCGGTGGTGGGGGTCATTTTCTGCTGAAAAAACATGGTGATTCCCATAAGAACCGAGGTAATGTAATAGGGGTCTTTCAGGGACAGATCATAAAGCCAGGGGATATCGGTAAAAGGAACGGCGGGAATAAAAGGGGAGTGGCGCAGTTCAATGGCCACCAGCAGCCCTTTATATAAAGCGAAGAAAACCGGAATCTGCAGGACCATCGGCATACACCCGCCCAGGGGATTCACCTTATGCTTCCTGTACAAGGCCATGGTCTCCTCATTCACCTTTTGTGAATCTTTCTTGTATTTGGCTTTAATGGCGGCGATTTTCGGTTGAAGCTCCTGCATCTTTTTCATCGACTTGAAGCTTCCCTGGGTAAGCGGCAGGAACACAATCTTGATCAGGATGGTCAGCACAATAATGGAAATGCCGTAATTACCGCAGAATTTATTGATATAGTTCAGAAAGGCGATAGTGGGCCGGGCCAGGGTGCCGAACCATCCGTAATCAATAATCCCGGCGGCATTGCAGTTCAACTTTTTCAGCTGCTTTTCCAGCTTCGGGCCGCCGTACAGCACGAATTCATCCCGGGTTTCCTGCTGCGGATTCAAAGCGGTTTTGGCCGAAGCCACGCCGATCGCTCCCAGGGAATCCCCACTCTTAATCACCTGGACCTTGCTGGACATACTCTTTGGAACCAGGATGGCGGCAAAATAGTTATCCTGTAGAGCCGCCCAGGAAACCGAACCGTCATATATCTTGAGCTTTCCCTCGATATCGCCCAGTTCATCCTTGTTCAGTTCTCCGTTAACCATGCTTTCCGGTCCCACGTACGCATAGGTATGATCCCCGGGTTTCAGCTCCCGGCCCAGGTTATACCCCCAATTCAGGTAATAATCGACGTTCCGGGTTTCATTCGAGGAATTATAGATCTGTATCTCTATCTTGACCGAATAACTGTCAAAGCTGAAGGTAAGGATCTTTTCGATCTTCAGCAGGCTGGCTTCATCTACATAAGTCAAGGTCAACCTGCCGGTACTGTGAGACCTGTCCAGGCTTATCTCTGAATTATCGAATTCGAACAAGCCGGCCTTAACCCGCTTGTTCAAACCGTCATTCGTGAAATCCAGCCTCAGAGGAAAATAATTATTGGTAACCGAGGGTAAAGAAACCAGCTGCAGGTCATGACCGTCCGCATCATCATAACGCTTCAGTTTCCAGCTCTTGATCACCCCGCCTTTATTACTTATGACTATCTCATAAAGATCGTTTTCTATTTTGATATCTTTCGCGGGGATCTCTCTCTTCTTTACCGGCGCTTGAAGCGCTTTGCCGGAGGGAGCGGACGTCTGGGAAACAGGCGGTTTACCGGGCCGGCTGGCCGGGGTCTTGGCCGGAGGGGGCTGGATTGAAGCCCTCTTCGGAGCGGGAGGAACCAGAATCGGCAGGATAAGATATTGATACGAAATAAGAATAGCGGCGCATACCGCTATCGTCAAAAGCGCTCGGTTTTCCATGTTAAAATAATAGTTTCATAAACATCAGAAATGAGAAAATTCCGCGAAAAGAAGAAAACAAGCAAGAACCGACCAACCTCTTTTACCGGGAAAATACCGGAGTGGAGTATCCCCAATCTTGGGAACCAGTTCTTTTCATCATGAGGGGGTGCCTGATGGCCCGTTATGAAAAGTTTAGGCGGGATCAAACCCTCCCGGGAAAAGCGGGTTGCACCTGAGCAGCCTCCAGATAATCTTGACCGTCGATTTAGGTATGGGGTATTTATTGAGAGCTTCCAGCGCGTAATTGGAGCAACTGGGATAAAACCTGCACCGGGGAGCAAAAAAGGGAGAAATTAACCTTTGGTACGCCTTTACCAGAAACCAGATGATTTTTTTGATCAATTCACTCACTTCTGATCAACTCCGCCTTGTTCAAGCAACTCAGAAACTCGGCGTTTAAGGAATGATACGTGGCTCCCTTGATTTTATATCGGGCGATAATCACCAGATCATACCCGCTTTCCAACCTGGGCTTGTTCCGCCGGAAAACTTCCCTCAGAAGCCTTTTCGCCCTGTTTCTTTCCGGATGATTTCCGATTTTCCGGCTGGCGATCGTTCCCAGCCGATCAAATGTTTCCCCATTTTCCCGATAAAGCAGAACAAAGCAACCGGCAACTATTTTCCGGCCCCGGTCACAAACCGCTCTTATCTCTTTCCCTTTTCGCAGCCGCTCCTCAGGGGACAGCCCATACCGCAAAACAGCGTGAATCAAGGAATCAATCGTTTCCGGCCCTTGGCTCGTCTGCGGCTTATTACCGCTCTCCCGGCCGCCGTAGACATCCGTTTGCGAAACCCGTGGGTTCGCGAGCGCTTGATTTTACTTGGTTGAAATGTTCTCTTCATGATAATGTCTTATAAATAAGAGGTTGATGAATAATATATAAAGACTGTTGTTTTGTCAAGTTTACTTCTTATCCTCGTCCACGACCTCAAAATCGGCGTCCACCACGTCGTCTGCACCGGAAGAAGCCCCCATGCCAGCCGCCGTTTCCGATCCCGCTTCCCCTGGAGCGCCCTGCTGCTCTGCCGCCGCCTGAGAGTATAGAACCTCAGCCAGTTTATGGGATGCCTGGGTCACCTTTTCAGTCGCCGCTTTGATTTTGTCAGAATCATCGCTTTTAACCGCCTCGTCAAGCTCCTTTAAAGCCTCTTCAATATTCTGGGCGTCCTCAGGAGAAAGCTTGTCCTTGTTTTCCTTGAGGCTTTTGTCGGTCTGGTAATGCAACCCTTCGGCCTGGTTCTTCAATTCGATCTTTTCTTTTTTGGCTTTATCCTCTGCCGAATGTTCATCAGCTTCCTGGATCATCCGGTCGATCTCCTCCTGGGAAAGACCGCTGGAAGCGGTGATCTTGATCTTCTGCTCCTTGCCGGTTCCCAGGTCTTTGGCTGATACATGGACAATACCGTTGGCATCTATGTCAAAGGTCACTTCAATCTGGGGAACTCCGCGAGGGGCCGGAGGGATCCCCACCAAATCAAATTTACCCATGGTCTTGTTATCCGCCGCCAGTTCCCACTCACCCTGGAGCACCTGGATGCTTACCGCCGGCTGGTTGTCTGCGGCCGTCGAAAAAACCTGGCTTTTTTTGGTGGGAATGGTAGTGTTCCGCTCGATCAGCCTGGTCATCACCCCGCCCAGGGTCTCGATTCCCAGAGACAATGGGGTCACATCCAGCAACAGCACGTCCTTGACATCGCCGGTCAACACCCCGGCCTGGATAGCGGCGCCTACCGCCACCACCTCATCCGGGTTGACACCCTTGTGAGGCTCTCTGCCGAAGAATTCCTCCACCGCCTGCTGCACCTTGGGCATTCTGGTCTGGCCGCCCACTAAAATCACCTCGTTGATATCGCTCGCAGTAATACCGGAATCTTTTAAAGCCTTTTTGCAAGGCTCGATCGACCTCTGAATCAAGCCCTCGGTCATCTGCTCGAACCTGGAGCGGGTAATCTTGATGTTCAGGTGCTTGGGGCCGCTGGCGTCGGCTGTGATAAAAGGAAGGTTCACCTCGGTTTCCATAGAAGAAGAAAGTTCGCATTTGGCTTTTTCCGCCGCTTCCTTGAGCCTCTGCAAAGCCATCTTGTCGTTTCTTAAATCAATTCCCTGCTCCTTCTTGAAGACATCCGCCAGGTAATCGATCAATTCCTGGTCGAAATCGTCACCGCCGAGATAGGTGTCCCCATTGGTGGATTTCACTTCGAATACCCCGTCGCCGATTTCCAGGATGGAAATATCGAAGGTGCCGCCCCCTAAATCGTAGACCGCTATCTTGGCTTCTGTTTTCTTATCCAGGCCATAAGCCAGGGAAGCGGCGGTCGGCTCATTGATGATCCGGAGCACGTTCAACCCGGCGACCTGGCCGGCATCCTTGGTGGCCTGCCTCTGGCTGTCGTTAAAATAAGCCGGAACAGTGATAACCGCGTCCTTGACCGTTTCTCCCAGGTAATCCTCTGCCGTCTGTTTCATCTTCTGCAACACCATGGCCGATATTTCCGGCAGACTGTGCTTCTTTCCCTGGATAACAATCCAGCAGTCACCGTTCTCAGCTTCCACGATCTTAAAGGGAGAGGTCTTTATTGCTTTCTGGACTTCCGGGGACTTGAATTTCCGGCCAATAAAGCGCTTGGCCGAGTAAATGGTGTTATCCGGGTTGGTAATCGCCTGCCGCTTGGCTATCTGGCCGATCAACCGTTCGCCAGAGTCCGTCAGAGCAACTACCGACGGGGTGGTCCGGTTTCCTTCGGCATTGGCGATCACCGAGGGGTCCTTTCCCTCCATAATCGCCACACACGAGTTGGTGGTGCCTAAATCAATGCCAATCACTTTTCCCATTTATTTTCTCCTTATTTTTTACCTTTCGCCACTGTTACCATGGCGGGTCTCAGAATCTGGTCGTATAAAAAATAGCCTCGCTGGTGTTCTTCGATAACCGTATTATGTTCATGCTTGTCCGACTCAAGCTGCATGACCGCTTCATGTCTGGAAGGGTCGAATTTTTCTCCCAAGGTATTGATTTCAACCAGACCGGCTTTGAATAGAACATCCTTGATCTGCTTGAGAGTAAGTTCCACCCCCTCTTTCAAGGAGGAAATATCATCCTGACTCAAAGAGCTGTCCACCGCCCTTTCAAAATTATCGATAACCGGAAGCAGCTCGCTCATCAAACTCTTATTGGCGTATCGGATTTTGGCGGCGGTCTCTTTGGTTAACCGTTTCCTGAAATTCTCCAGTTCCGCCTGACTTCTCAATAACTTGTCATAGAGTTCTTCCTTTTCTCTTTCCAATTCGGATTTTTCCTGCTCCAACCCATTGTTTTCGCCTGATTCCGCCGGTTTGTTTTTCTCTGGTTGCTCAACAGCTTCCGCGTCTTTTTTTTCTTTTTTCATAGCTTCTCTTATCTAATTTTCCTGTCAACAGCATTTTATAATTTTGGGGCAGTATGATAACACAAGAAAAGCGATAAGGAAATATTTTTTTACGTTAAAAACGACCGGTGAATATTAATCTGGTCACCGCCGCTGCATTTGGCGATAAACATAGCGTCATGGGCGTTTCTCAAGAGGTCCTGGTGCTTTTTCGTAAACTCCAGCTCCGCGATTCCGACGCTGATCGTTTTGTAGGCTAACAGGGGGGTTCCAGCGGGCTTTTTCAGCAGGAAGGCTGTTTGGGAAAGGGAATCTTTTATCCGTTTGGCGATGATTTTAGCCTGATATAAGTCAGAGTCAACTATAATCGAAAAAATCTCCCCCTCCAACCGGAAGGCCTGATCAATTCTTCGGATGGCGCTCTTCACCACCTCGCCCAGCTTGACCGTCACCTGATTGAATTCCTGGCTGTCTCCCACCATTTCCCGATATTCTTCAAAATGGTCGAAACAAAACATCAACAGGCACAGGGGAGACAGTTTTCTTTTCGCCCTTTCCACTGCCAATCCCAGTTGATGGTCGAAAAAACGCTGGTTATACAAACCGGATAACCGGTCATGAATCCCCATAGATTCAAGGGGTACTGTCTTTTTTTCTTTTTTTTCCGCCATTTCCTTCTCCACCGGATTTTTAAGGCTACCAACTGGATTTGAGAAACAAACCGGCAAAATACTCACCGTAATTTCCGCTGGGCTGAGGGCTGGAACTGTTTCTGGTGCCGAAGCTCAGTCCGGCGTACAGCCAGTCGCGGACCTGCTGGTTGTAGGTGACATCCATGGACATAACAGTAAAGCTGTTATCCGCAAACCCGGACCGGGCAACATAAACATAATCATACATAGTATACATAATCCGCCCTTTAAGAGATTTCTTTTTGGTCATATACCACTTGAGGCTCCCCTGGTAACCGTAATAAGAAATATTATCGATTCCGTTCTGGGGATTGGGGCTCACATAATTATTCTGACCGTATTTGACCTCATTGTAAATATCGACTTTTTTCAAGATATGAAAAGACATTAATTTAAATTCCTGCTTGATATAGGCATAACCGAACAGATCCTCGTAAATATCATTGGTAAGTTTGATGTTAAAAGTGGTATTCCGAAATTTAAACAACTTTCCTCCCAGGTCGAAACCCAATCCCCACAGAAAATATGGTTTTTTTCTCGCGCCGACACCGCTGGCGTTGCTTTGAGAGCTTGTTCTGTTAAGTACCTGCGTACCCAGGTTAAGCTTGAAATAGGTAAGATCCATAACAATATTTATGGGGACAGTCATCTGGGTGTATCCGGTTTGATTGCTGAATTCCTTCTGGCGGTAATTTAAGCCGGTCTGGATAGTCAGACGGTTTCCGAACTTGCGATTGATCGTACCGGCAAAATCAAACTGGGTGCCATCTGCGCCATCGGGATCAGTATAGCTTATGGACCGGTAACTGGCACCGATTTTAACAAAGGTTTTTTTGCTTATCCGGTAACGCAAGGAGGGAGCAAAGCTCATGAAATCGGCCCTGGTGGTTTCCCCGAAGGCTCCGAACCAGGGAACACCGAGATCCGAGGTGGTATAAGTAATATCATAGGCGGATGAAACCTCGTAACTGGTTCTGGGAGAAAGCTCATGCGCCCAGTATCCGTTCAATGCGATCCAATGCAGGTTTCTGACCAGGCCGTCATCCTGGGAGCGCATATCCAGTTTCAGGTTCATGTTTACCTTTATCTGCCTGCGTTTGGAAGGAAGAATGGCGCTGACAGCCGGAATAATCTGGGTCCTGTAACCGGCTATCGGGGTATCGGAACTTAAATTGACGTTATTACTGTAATGCTCATAAAAAGCAAAGGTAGGCCGCCACTGCCATTTCTTGACAGCTTCAGATTCAGGGACAAACCCGAACCACTGCAAGACAATTAGGAAAATTATTAAAAATATTTTTTTAACTGTCTCAGATACATTTTGCTTATTAATAAATCTCATATAGTCTCTTATTAACCCGGTCTATTCATAAACTTGGCTGACATTTGCCAGACCCCAGAAAAT
>JBHHXV010000049.1:0-11455 GCA_046757225.1 bacterium | reverse complement strand
GTCAATTCTCCTATTATGTGTTTCACGCTTCTCTTCCGCAGCGGTTTCTGACCGGGATACAGATTATTAATGGTGTTATTGCAGCAATACGCGCAGCCAAAGGGACACCCCCTGGTGGGAAAGGCCATATAATCCCCGGCCAGGTGCATATTCAGGATCGGTCCGGTCATTTCCTGAATCCGGCCGCCGCTGAGGATGTAATTATTCTCAAAGCCGTAATCCTGAAAGGGAAGGGAGTTCAAATCCTGAATCAGGGGGCGCATACTGTTTCTGATAATCTTTTTCCTGTCCTTGAACCACATGCCCGGGATATGGCGGTAATCCTGACCTTTTTCCATCTTTTCCGCCAGTTCGACAACCGTTTCTTCCCCTTCCCCCAAGCAGATCATCTCCGTATGATCGAGGCATTCCTCAGGCCGGACAGTGGGGTGAATCCCTCCCCACAAGACTGGGATACCGGTTTCTTCCCTGAATTTCCGGGTGAGTTGAATGGTGTTCTGGAAGAAATTCGTCATTAAAGTGATTCCGATCAGATCGGATCCTTTTGCCAGGGCCACCGCCTGGTCCAAGGTCTGCCGGTCGTATCTTATCCTGAAGTCTTTGGGCAGAAAGATAAGCCGCACCTCATGTCCGTTTTGTTTAAGACAGGCCGATATTGTTCTTATTCCGGTTCCGGAAACGTCAGAGAAAGGGGAAACTAAGGTTATTTTCATAATACTAATTGTAACTAAATTTCCGGCATATGTCGATATAAGAGGAGGCTGTTTTTACCCCATCCTCATCTGCATGGGCAGGGTCAACAGCCAGAGGTTGAACAGGGAAAGCAGGGTATAACCGATAATAACAGGCAGGGCTTTGACAAAGGAGGTTTCGCCGATTATCTTCCGGTAGCTCTTTATCCCGGCTGCGGTGGCGTATCCTTGTCCGATCAGGAGCAGGCCGATCTGAACCCACCAGGTCTGCATCATATCCAGTATTGGTTTGGAGGTGTACCAGAAGGTGTTAAAGAGGTCCCAGCCGTATCCGAACGGGTCGGAAATTATCCTGATGAAATTCTTGCCCTCCATAATGAAATGCCCCAGGTTGTGCCCCAGATGATAAGCGACGGTAATCATCAGAATCGGGAACGCCAGGTTGTTATATATTTTTGAGAAAGGGGTCTTTTCTTTATCCGGTATCATGAGATAGGTAACCAAAGCCGTTGCCGAATATAAAGCGATCGGAGCCAGCACCGAAATCAGCAGGCCGGCCGAGAAAGTGGGGTAATATCCCCAGTGGGTGGCATCGGTAATCCAGAAGCACAGCTCTTTCCAGGCCGGGGTCATGGTCAGGCCGTGAAAAGAGGTGATGGCAAACAAGACCAGAGCCAGAATCGCTTCGTCGAACCGGCCCTTACCTTTGCTCAGATCGGCGGCCGGGGGGCGCAGGTTTAAAGCGATATTATCGTTGGGACAACTCTTGACGCATTCGGTGCAGAGGGTGCAGTACTGGTGGGTGTCCATGTTGGCCATCAGTTGATTGGTGGGACAGGGATACCCGTTCTCATTGCCGGTATAGCAGTCCTTTCCCTGGCAGTTGTTGCAGACCGTATCGTCAATCCGCCGCAGTTCCAGGGGGCCGGCCATGGAATACTGGCCGCTGATCCGGCCGACAAAACAGACATGCTCGCAGAACGGTTTCTTTTCATAGAGCACCGCCATGGTAATCGCCAGCAGAGCGATAAAGATCGCCATATAAGACGTCCAGACCGGGTCGTTGGTAACCCCTATTCCCAGCTCCATCCAGGTCATCAGGATAAAGAAGATCGAGGCGATATGGAGATTGCTCAAGCGTTTAGGCCACTTCAAGCCCAAGGTGAACAGCTTTTGGCGCACCCGGCCCAGGGAAAGTTTCTGGGCAATATTGGCCAGGGCGTCCCAGGGGCAGACCAGGCACCACCACCGCCCCAGCAGGGCGGCGTCCACAATGATCAGGGTCCACCAGATGTTCCAGGTGATTACCGGCCCGATATTATAGGGAGAAAGCTTGTCCCCGATCAGCCCGGCCACGATCACCAGGATAAACAGGAGTAAAAAAGGCAGTTGGGCGAATAACTGAAACGTCCGCTTTTTCATCAGTCTTTTGAGAAATCCGAACCGGAACAGGTTGAAGGTGCGGTACTGATCATCCGGTTTTCTGATCCACCGGAAACCGATTACCAGCAGCGTTACCGCCAGAACTCCCCAGAACCCGGCGTCAGACATCTCCGCCATCATGGCCGGCATATTATGGGCATGCGGCTTGCGGCTTTCTCCCTTCCACATCCAATGCTTGAACTTGATACCGTACAGGCGGTGGCCGCCCTTTACCACCTGCAATTTTAACGGCCCTTCCAGCGGTTTATAGAGGGGGCAGTCCGGGTTGTGACATTTTTCCCGGCAGGATTCCATGTATTTGGCGGATAAGGCGTAACGGTGTCCGGTGGGCGAGTGGATGTGCCGGCTGAATTTCAGGTGGCCCCGGTCATCCACCTCAGAGTGGGCGAAACTGTATTTCCGGCGCATCACCTGGGTGAACTCCCCCCCGGGGCCGTGGCAGCCTTCGCACTGAACGTTCTTGAGATCGGGGGTTTTCTCTTCGCTGACAAACCCGGTCGGCTCGCCGTAACCGGTGGTATGGCAGCGGAGACAGCGGGGGTCACGTGAGTAATCCCGGCTGGGATCCACCCCGGCGGCCTGTTTTTCCAGAAATTTCTCGCCCGGCTTCAGGTCAGTAAAGGCGTGGGCCTTGGAGCTTTCCTGCCAGGAAAGGTACTGGACATGATGGCACTGGAGGCACAGCTTGTCGGACATATATTGGGCCTTCTGCCCGGTTTTCAGCGGCTTGGCAACCGTCAGGTAAAAGGTGGCCGCCACCCCCTTTACCCGAAAGTCGATAATGTAGTCTCCCCAGTATTTCAGGGTCTTGCGCCAGCGGAAACTGTTATAACGGCCGACCGAGACCGGCTTTTCCCAGCCGGCGCCCCCGGCCAGTTCACCGTCATCGGGAATGTAATCCTCAACATAATAAAAGGCCAGCGATACCCGGCATTCCGGCCGCTCTTGTATTACCCGCCCGGTTTTGGCCTCCCTGACCGTCAGCTCCAGGTTGACCGTATCGCCTTCCTCTATCTTGCCGGGCAGGGAATCGAAATTGAAGTTAAGGCCGTCCACGGTCTTGGTCAGGGTCAACCGGCGGGCGTGACGGCGGATCAGGTTTTCCTTTTTGTAAACATATCCGAAACTTCGGGGAACAATTACCAACAGGCAGAGGGCAGTAAGCCAGTATAAAGATTTTCTCACAGGCCCGCCTCCCCTTTATCATCCAGGGACAGGGCGCAGCGGAAACCGAGGCTGTTGTTATTGGTGGTGGGCAGGAAAAAGGCCCGGTTATACATGGGAGCGCTGATGCCGCAGTTGTAGTAAAGGCAGTTGAACCAGGAGCCGCCCTTGGCCAGGCGGTATTTGGTGCCGTATTCCTCGCTTTCGATCTTGTTGCCGGGATGGGGGTAGTAGTAAGCGTTCACCCATTCCCAGACATTTCCCGAAACATCCCACAACCCGAACGGGCTGTTGCCGATTTGAGACGAGCCGACCGGTTCGGTGCCTTTGGAGTCCCTCTGGGGGTTGTTGGAATACTTGTTGTCGAACAGCATGCCCCAGGGGTAGGTGCGGCCGTCCACCCCCCGGGCGGCCTTTTCCCACTCCTCTTCGGTGGGCAGGCGTTTCCCCATGGCTTTGGCATAAGCGGCCGCGTCATACCAGGTAACCCCGGTAACCGGATGGTCGGCTTTGTCAGCCGGGTATCTGCCGTCCTTCCAGGTCTTGGGGATATTGTAGCCGGTCTTATCGATAAACGCTTTGTACTGGGCGTTGGTAACCTCATGCCGGTCGATGAAATATCCGCCCAGATAAATGACATATTCGGGAGACTCGTCATCCCAGCGGTCATTGCTGCCCATGATGAAGTTGCCGGGCGGGATATACACCATTCCCGGCGGGGGAACAACGCTTGTTCCGGGAATGGTAAACGGCCGTCCCTTCAGTTTGGCTAACTGCTGTTCCTGCTTTTTTGGGATGACCATTTCCGTGGGTTTTAAAGAGGTTTCAGCCGGTGTTCCCACTATCGGTTTGATCCCGGTCAGACTCCTTTCCCCGGCGGGTTTCAGGAGATGGTCCTCGACCCGGCCGTGACATTGGGCGCATTCCCGGCTGGTATATATCTCTTTAATCTTGTTGAGATATTCCTTCTTAAAGTTGAGGTGGCATTTCCGGGCGCACTCCGCCCTGGGCGGCTCAATGACCGCTTTCGCTCCGGCGGGAACAATTCCGATGGTTAACAGAGCGGAAAGGATTATTCCCCGGCAACTATTTTTTATATTTGAGAGAACCATGTGTTTCCTGTCCCCTATGGGGAATAATCGAGTTCAAGGGGCGCCTGATTCATGAGTACCATGTTTTTGTTCATACCCCCGCCTGGTAACCATCCGTCCATTAACAACAAGCGTGTCCCGGTTACCGATAATCACCAGGCTGTTCATGCCTATTTCCTGTTCCAGGAAACCGGCCAGGTCGGAAACGACGGTTCGCTCCCCCGGGCGCAGGGCATGGGAGACAACAGCTACCGGGGTATCAGGCTTTCTATATTTGAGGAACTCCTCTTGCAGAAGCTTGATAAGACCAGTTCTTTTTTTGCTTTTGGGATTATAGACAGCAGTCACCATACCCGAGGCGGCGGCGCTTCTTATACGGGAAATCACCGTCCCGGTCGGGGTAAGCAGGTCGGAAAGGCTGATGGTGATATAATCATTGGTCAAGGGAGCGCCCACCAGGGCAGCGGCGCTGACGGCGGCGGTCACCCCGGGAGAGATTTCCACTTCGATCTCCAGATCCATGGTTTCCAGGGTCTCATAAACCAGACCGGCCAGGCCATATACCCCGGTATCCCCGGAACAGACCAGGCTGACGGTTTTTCCGGCAGCCGCCTCTTCCACCGCCCTTATGACCCGGTCGATTTCTCTGGTCATACCGGTGGCTATGATCCTTTTACCTTCTATCAAATCCGCAAGCAACTTGATATAAGAGGTATACCCCACCACCACGTCAGAGATTTTCAACAACCGCCGAGCGTGGATGGTCATGTAATCGGCGTTCCCGGGACCGATTCCCACCAAAAAAAGCTTTCCCTCATGCTTATATCGGAGTTTCGATTTGGCTACCGCCACAGTAACATTACCGATTCTCCGTTTGGAAACGACCAGTTCAGCTCTTTCCCCGGCAGCCAGCAAGGCCGCCGGCTCCGCCACACCGATAATCCCCAGATGATGCAGGGCCTGCTCGGAAGGAGGGGAGAAAAGGCCGTCGGAAACGCTGTTTAACTCATCCGCCTTCCAGAATTTAATCTTTATGGCCCACTCAGCGGAAAACTCCAGCAGCCCTGCCTCCGAAGCCTTTTTATCAACCGAAGCTATCAGGAAAACAGATTTCAAAGATAGGTTGTTTTCCTGAAAAACCGCTCTGACCGCCTGCTCAATCTCCTCCGCCCTGGTGCCGCGATTACACCCGATTCCCACCACCAAGACAGACGGCCGGATAATAAGGGCTTTGGCAAGCAACTCCTTATCAAGCAGAGGAAACGTTTTTTCGGAAATGATGCAGACCGCTTCAAAATCCTTTAACGATTCATTATCCGGGGCGTCAAAGGCAACGATCGCCCGGCAGTCCTTATAATACCGCCTGACCAGATCAGGTTCCGCCACCAGAGCCACCGGCAGGGAATTCAGCTGGCAGGAGGAGGTCAGCTTTATTTTATCCAGGTTCTCCACCCGGGCTCCGATTTCAGCGGCCAGGCTGTCAAAAGCCAGGATACCGGCCAGGTCCGTAGCCGTAGTAATCACCGGATTCGCCCCTATGACCTGAAAAAGCCGGTGAGCCAGACGATTGGCTCCCCCCAGATGGCCGGATATCAGGCTGATAATATGCTCACCCAACTCATCCATTACCACCACCGCCGGGTCGGTTCCCTTGTCTTTCAGTAAAGGGGCGATACTGCGAACCACGATGCCGGTGGCCATAATAAAAAGATGCTCTTTAAAATCATGGAACTCCCGTTTCAGGCAACCGGAAAAATCATCAAACGCTCTGACCTTCTTATCGGAGGCTCTGGAGGTGGGGACAAACAAAACAGCTTCCGGCATTTTCCGGGCGCACCTCTCCCCTAATTGACAGGCCTTTTTAGTCAGGCACC
Source organism: bacterium (assembly GCA_046757225.1). Taxonomy (GTDB): domain Bacteria; phylum SZUA-182; class SZUA-182; order JBHHXV01; family JBHHXV01; genus JBHHXV01. The sequence goes on along the minus strand of JBHHXV010000049.1, from coordinate 5,191 downwards.
AGATGGCTATTTTGTTAATGCCGGTATCCATGAGAAAAGTCTTTATCGTAAAGTTTCGACCGGGAATCCTTTCTGGCCATGCCCGGACCGACCATAATCAGAACCTGGCGGGTTATCCCTTCCTGTTTCATAAGCTCAGGGACTTTTTCCAGTTCGGCGCGAAACAGTTTCTGATCCGGCCACCCGACCCGGTAGACAACCGCCGCCGGAGTGTCAGCCGGATAATGAGCAAGTAACCGCTCGACCACTTCCCGCACCAGCTGGCCGCTCAGGAAGACAATAATAGTGGAACCGTGAGCCGCCAGTTTTTCCAGGTCTTCCGATTCAGGGACGGGAGTCCGTGCCCCCAGCCGGGTAAAGATCACGGTCTGTGAGGAGCCGGGAACCGTAAGCTGGGTCTTCAAAGCGGCGGCCGCGGCAAAGGCCGAGGAAATACCGGGGATCACCTCGCATTCGATCCCCTCATTTTCCAGCAGCAGAATCTGCTCGTCTATCGCCCCGTAAAGCGAGGGATCGCCAGTATGCACCCGGGCCACGTCCTCTCCCTTTCCTACTGCTTCGACCATCAAGTCATGGGTCTGTTCGAGGTTCAGGCCGGCGGTATTTATGATCCTGTCTTCCGGCAGGCCACTGTACCCGGTAATAACCTCCTCGGGAACCAGGGAACCGGCATACAGGATCAAACCGGCCTGTTTAATCCTGTTTACCCCTTTTACGGTAATCAGCTCCGGGTCTCCGGGGCCGGCGCCGATGAAACTGACCTTAGCCATAAAGCTTTTTATCCTTTTCTTTTAATGATAACCGTAGACATGTAATGAGGCTGATACCCCTCCGGTATTTCCGACAGGGGGGTGGCTTTCTCCGTTTCCGTACTGGCCCTTTCGATCAGGTATGAATACTTTTCCCAGCCTTTGCGCTTAATAACCTCGGTTATCTTTTCCAGGCACGAGTGGGCTTTCATCAGCACCACCCGGTCGAAATGATTAAGAGTTTCTTCCAGTTCGTCAACCGAATAGGTAGCCGGTAACACGGCCAGCTTATCTTCGGAATAGACCAGCGGCTCCCCGGCAGCGGCCGCGGAAGCGTTTATCGAGCTTACCCCCGGCACAAACCTGATCCGGATACCGCTTCCCCGCAAGACCTTAAACAGATTCCCCGGCGTGGAATAGATGGTGGAGCAGCCTATGGTAATAAACACCCCGGTCTTGTTTTCCCGGAACGCCAGCTTTACTTCCCGGGCGGCCTGTTCAAAATAAGGGCGCATATTCGCTTCCCCCCTGACCATGGGAAAATACAAAAAAACGATTTTCTTATCCTGCAAATCAAGAGCCTTTTTTACCACCTCCAGAGCCAGCGACCTCCGGCTCTCTTTTTTTTTGACCGGCACAAACAGTATATCGGCTTCCCTGATCAGGCGCGCCGCCCTGAGGGTAAGCAGTTCCGGGTCTCCGGGGCCGACTCCTGTCATATACAGAACAGACAATTATTTTCTCACTTTAAAGATGGTCACCGGGTTTTCCGGCGCCATCAGACCGTACCCGGCCAGATCCTTCATACGGGAAACCTGAACGGTAACCGCTGAAATCTTTCTTGCCCCGGCGAATCCCCGTACCTGTTCGGCCGAGTCCAGCGTAACCGTATTAATCACCATAATCCCCTGGCTCTTCAGAGCTTCGCAGCAGATATCCAGTATTTTTTCCAGGTCTCGGCCGCCCCCGCCCACAAACACCCGGTCAGGCCGGGGCAGGCCGGGGCAGACCTCTAAAGCGTTTCCCTGCTTTACCTTAACACCGGAAGCCTTCAATTTACCAATATTTTTTAGAATATGCTCAACCATCCGCGGGTTCTTCTCAATGGCAAACACGCTCAGCCGGGGATTAAGTAAAGCGGCTTCCACCCCCACCGACCCGGAACCGGCCCCCACATCCCACATCACCCCCGCTTCGGCCAGCTCCAGCCGGGAAAGGGTAACCGAGCGCACTTCCGCATGGGTCAGCAGGTTGGCTGAATGGTCAAAGGCCTCATCCGGGCGGCCGAAGTTTACCCCTCCTGATATCATCTTTTCAGGAGAGGGATTTTCCACTACCAGCAGGTTAGTGGCCGGATAAAGTTTTTCCGCCAGCAAGGTCAATTCACCCCTGGATATCTCTTCTCCAGGCATTCCCAAACGCTGACAGACCGCTCCTCTCCATTTTTCCGCCTCCGGAATTTTCTTCAAGAGTTCTTTGATCACCTGGCCCGGCCCGGCCCCGTTCTCGGTTAAGACAACCCCTCGGGGAAAATAACGCAATCGATTAAGATCATCCTTCTTTTTAGCATGTCGGCTGAGAATCAGGGTTCCGTCCATCGGCAGACCCAGCCGGGCCGCGGCAGCCTGGGGAGCGGAAAGGCCGGGAACAACCTCCACCCGCTCCGCCCCGAAACAGTTAATAAGGGTATTCCCCAACCCGAACAACAGGGGATCGCCGGTAGTGACCACTGCCAGGCTTTGCCCTTTTTCCAACTTTTGTTCCAGTTCGGACAAGAGGGATTTTATATTATTACATACCTCGATGGTTTTCCCGGCAAAGCCGGAAAATTTTTCCAGATGCCGCTTCCCTCCCGCCAGCACATCAGCCGCCATAATCCTTTGGCGGTTTTCCCGGGAAACCGGCTCCCCGATAACATTCATCCCGATCACTAAGATTTTTTTCAGCGCCATCTCTTATATCCGTTGCCAATAAAATCAAAACAATACAGGGTAATTCCCCGACCGGCCAGGTTGCAGGCGGCCTGGTGCGCCCTTTCCCCGATCAGGGAGATAAATTCCTCTTTTTCCGGCCAGGCTGATTCATAAATTTCCCGGGCAGTATTAGCTCCCCGGACAAAGTCGCAAAACTTGCCGGATAATCCCCCCAGAGCGGCCAGATCAGCCAACCGCTCAAAACTGGTTTCCTGGGTGTGGGCGTGGGTGTATTCCATCTCCAAAGCCCATTTGCATAGTTTGCCGAAAAAGCAGGCCAGCGTGATATCGGTAAACCCCTCTTCTCTGGCTTTTTTCAAGGAAAAAGCAAAGAAATCGGCGATCAGGACAAACGAGGCTTCCGGCAAATCATGAAGGATTTTTTCAACCCGCTTCTCGCTGCCCCGGCCGGTGGATAAGACGCATTTATCCGGTTTAACCGCTTTAGCCGAACGCAGACATATTTCGATGGTCTCCCGGTAGCTGGCCGCGGAAAAGGGTTTGACAATACCGGTAGTGCCCAGGATGGAAAGCCCTCCCACGATTCCCAGCCGGGGATTGAGGGTTTTCCGGGCCAACTCCTCCCCGTTTTCCACAAAGATGGTGACAAAGATGGTATAGCCACCATATCTATCATAAGGGGGCCTATATCTGTTTATCGCTTCCAGTATTCCTTGGCGAATCATCTTCTGAGGAACCGGGTTGATGGCCGGCTGGCCCACTTTGACCGGAAGTCCCGGCCGGGTGACCTTGCCCACTCCTTTTCCCCCTTCAATATGGACATCATCATTTCCGCCTTCCTTCATCATCAGGCTGGCCCCGATGATGGCTCCGTTGGTGACGTCCGGGTCGTCTCCCGCGTCCTTGCGCACTTTGGTAATAATTTCTTCACCACTGGCTCCGGCCTTTTTGCTGCGGGATGGTTTTATATCTACCGAATGGACCTCAATCGTTACCTTCTTCTTGTTCGGAAGTTCTACTTCCACGTCTAACGGCGGATAGCCGAAGTAGGCCTCTACAGCCGCTGCTGCTGCCGCGGCCGCGCAGGTGCCGGTGGTGAACCCGCTACGCAGTTTCTTACTCATTATTATTCTTTTGTTTTTTTCCCAAAAATCTTAAATATACAAAAGTTTTTGGGTAGAGTTTGAGACCCCCTTTTTACAAAAAGGGGGTCTCATTCATTAGATCATGTTTTGGGCTTTACCTCATTTACCTCATTCCCAGGCTCTGCCTGGGAATGGATACCTTGAGGCTCCGCCTCATCTTAAATTAATGGAGGCTGAGCCTCCAAATATGGGTTCCCAGGCAGAGCCTGGGAACCAGGAAACCAGGAAAAAATTCCTTACTCATCCTCATTCCTTTATTTTATCTGTATACCCTTTAAGCCCACCTTTGATAATACCAGATGCGCATACCATAAAAATTTCTTCGGTTTTCTTGACCGTTTCTTCAAAAGAAGCATTATCTATATTAACAATAACCAATTCAAGGGGCTTGGTTTTCCGTCGCACCATCATCGCCTGCCTGACCAGCCATTTCAAATAATAATCTGAATTAGGAAACGACATACCGATTACTACTATTTTATCCGCTTCTTTAAGTTTGTTGAAGGCAACATGCCAGAGAAAACCGAGCTTGGGGAATTTCTCGAAACTCTTTTTCATGGTGGGAGGAACGATGGCGGTTTCAATACCGGTTCCGCAATGAAAACATGGTTCTTTTGGGTCTAGCCCTCTGTTAAAACAACGATTATGTGGGCAATCCTGACTTGGGCAGTACAACCAATCAAGAGAACCATGTAGTTTAACGTAGACTCCTTTACCCTTATCACCTATATGCTGAGTTATTGGAGGTGCGCCCCAAACAGTAGGCATTCTTAAAAGATTTTCATATCTTTGCCAAAATTTATTAAAATTATTTTCGGGAGTTGTTTTTTTGGTTAAAAAAATTTCCAGAATATTGTCAACAATCAGATCGTAATTTAGGGAAATAATTGAATCGTTATCTGGATTTAATTTTTCAATAAATTCTAAATGTTTTTGGCAATGTCTTGAAGAACCATTTTCATCAACAGAACCAATCTTCTTTTCTAAAGGATCTCCAAGCCTAAATCTTATATAGTCATATAACTCAATTTTTGTTTCATGAAGTTTTGGATCAAAGAGTCCCCAGTTAAATCCTTCTGAAGTTAATTCAAGGTGAGTAATTAATTCTTCCAGATTGATATCTTCCAATTCGGTCTTGGGTCGAAAGGAACTGATATAATCTCGTAGATTTTTATAAACACCGTTTCCCGTAAAATCTTCTTCCCTGAAAAAGCCCTTCATTACCGGCAGATTGAAATCAGAACCGGCCGAAGCTCCGGCACCAAGGAAATAAACGGTTTTGTCAGGCATAGTAGAACCTTTCCTACTTTGTCATTCCTGCGAAAGCAGGAATCTATCATATTTTTTACTATCCGAGAACACT
>JBHHXV010000048.1:0-11617 GCA_046757225.1 bacterium | reverse complement strand
TCTTCTCCCCAAAATTGAAGCTGTAATTATATCCTATTAAAACTAAAAACAAAAAACTTTTTTGCGTTTCCCGAATTTTTACATATAATAGGCGATAAATTTTTACAGTCAAACCAACTGTGCTAGAATTGCGCTGACAATCCCTGAAGGTAAGGAATGATATGAAGAAGAAATATTTATTAGCCCCGGGTCCGACGCCGGTGTTGCCGGAAGCCCTGTTAACCATGTCCGCTGAGATCATTCATCACCGGACATCTGAATTCGAGGCGGTGCTGGCCGAGGTTCGGGCAGGTCTCAGGAAACTGTTTCAAACCGGTAATGATGTTTTGACCCTGGCCTGTTCGGGAACCGGGGCCATGGAAGCGGCGGTGAACAACTTTCTCTCACGGGGCGATAAGGCGATCGCCGTGCGGGGAGGAAAGTTCGGCGAACGGTGGAGTCAGCTCTGTCAAGCTTACGGGGTTGAGGCAATCAATGTTGATGTCGAATGGGGAACCGCGGTCTCCCCGGCTGAGATAGAGAAGCTTCTCAAAGAGAATCCGGAGGTAAAAGCGGTATATACCACCTTCAGCGAGACTTCCACCGGCGTAAAAACCGATATCAAGGCGATCGCGGAAATAGTAAGGGAATATCCCGGCACTATTCTGGTAACCGACGCCATCACCGCTGTCGGGGTCATGGATTTCCCGGTGGACCGGTGGGGGGTGGACGTAGTGGTGACCGGCTCTCAGAAGGCGATGATGCTGCCTCCGGGACTGGCCTTTATCAGCGTGAGCGACAAGGCCTGGAAACTCCGGGAAGGCTCGGATCTGCCCAAGTTTTATTTCGATCTGGCCAAGGAAAGAAAATCGGAGAGCAAGAATCAGACCGCTTTCACCCCGGCCATCTCCCTGATCCTGGGCTTGAGAGAGTGTTTGAAAGCGATGGAAGCGGAAGGCTACGACAACCTCTTTAAACGTCATCGCCTGCTGGCCGACGCCACCAGGGAAGCGGTCAAGGCGCTGGGCCTGAAACTGCTGGCCCCGGACTGCCCCAGCGACGCTTTAACCGCCGTGTACAGCCCGGAAGGGATCTCCGCCGGGGAAATCACCTCCCGGATGAGCGGGAAATACGGGATAACCATTGCCGGCGGGCAGGATCACCTGAAAGGCAAGATATTCCGGATCGCTCATCTGGGATATGTGGGCCGGTTCGACACCATTACCGCCATCAGCGCCCTGGAGATGATCCTCCTGGAACTGGGGTACCGGTTTGAGCTGGGAGCCGGGGTAACCGCCGCTGAAAAGGTGCTGACCGCCGCCGGTTCATGAAGCTTTCCATTGTCATTCCGGTCTATAATGAAGCCGGAACCGTTCAGGATTTGGTGAAAGCGGTCATAAAGTCTCTGGACGACCTGGGGTATGAGAAGGATATTGTCATTGTCGATGACTTCTCCTCTGACGGCAGCCGGGAGCTGCTCAAAAAGCTGGAGGGGAAAAACGGGGTCAGCGTTTATTATCACGGTTACAATCAGGGAAAGGGAGCGGCTTTAAGAACCGGTTTCGCCCGTGTTTCCGGGGATATCGTTATCATTCAGGACGCTGACCGGGAATATGACCCCCGGGAGTATGCCCGGCTGATCGAGCCGATTCTGGACGGAAGAGCGGAGGTGGTGTACGGTTCGAGGTTTGCCGGGGGAGCGACCAGAGCCATGTTTTTCTGGCATATGGTGGGAAATAAATTTCTTACTCTGCTGTCAAACATGTTGACCAACCTCAGCCTGACCGATATGGAAACCTGTTACAAGGTTTTCCGAATAGAGGTAGTCCGGAAGATTCGGATACGTTCCCACCGGTTCGGAGTGGAGCCGGAATTAACCGCCAAGGTGGCCAGACTGGGGTGCCGGGTTTATGAGCTGCCTATCTCCTACAGCGGCAGAAGCTATGAAGAAGGAAAAAAAACCGGGTGGAAAGACGGCCTGGCCGCTGTCTGGAGCATTATCCGGTTTGCTGTTTCCGATTAAAACCGTTCTCTCTCTTTCCTTGTTTCTTGTCTTTTCTCAAACTCCTGTTTGGGCAGCCAGCCTGGATATCCCTTTAACCATCACCGAACGCGCCGATGTAGACCGTCTTAATGAGCCGGTAACCACCGGCGTGCCCTTGCCGGAAGGAGCGGTCAGGGAAACCTCCGGGGGAAAGATTCCCCTGAAGCTGCTGGATGAGAGGGGGAAAGAGGTTCCTGCCCAGTTCAAGGTTACCTCCCGCTGGCCGGATAAAACCGTTCGCTGGCTGCTGCTGGATTTCCAGGCGTCAGTGGAAAACTCGGAAAAGAAAACCTATCGCCTGATATACGACCCCGGAAGGGAACCGGCCGCTGGTATCAAAATCGAATCCTCAGCCGGTGGTCTGGAAATAGACACCGGCCGGATAACAGTGACTGTGGACAGGAAGGGTTTCGGCATTTTCCGAAGCGTGCTCTCCAATAAAACGGGCCGGGAGTACATCAATCAGCTGACGGATACCAGGGGAGCGGTACTGGAAGCGAAAAGCGAATATTCAACGGCCAGGCGGGCGCCGGACGTGGTAAAGGTGGAGGAGAAGGGGCCTCTGCGCACGGTAGTCCTGATAAAAGGAAAATTCTCCGATAAAAGAAACCGTGATTTTAAACCCGGGGTGGCCGGTTACACGGCCAGGATTCATTTTTACCACAACCAGGATTATGTCCGGCTCTTTTTTACCCTGGAAAACACCGGCTGCTACGGTTTTGCCCATGACAACAAACCGAACCAGAATTATAACCTCAAGGAGATGATCCTCAATCTTCCTCTCTCCTTCCGAAACGGTTTAGAGCTGAGTTCCCGGGGGTACGGCGAAAATCACACTTATAAAGAACGCTTTTTCCTGGCCCAGAACCACGGCACCTATGATCAGGATGATGAAAGCAAGAACTTCAATTACCTGATAAAAAAAGGAGACTCCATAGAGAAAACCGGGGAACGCGCTCAAGGCTGGTTAGAGATTAAGGATAAAAAGGGGGCGGTACTGACAGCAATCCGGTATTTCTGGCAGAACTATCCCAAAACCATCGAATATGATCAGGGAATCCTTTCCCTGGGGCTGTGGCCGCTGGGAGGGGTCTGGCCGCCCGGCGGCCCTGACTACCGTATCCGGGCCGGAACCAGGAAAAGTTATGAGATTCTGCTTCGCTTCTCCTCTCCCTCAGCCAAGCTTCAAGGAGCCGATCTGGTGGCCGCTTTTAAGAAACCGCTGATGGCGATGGCTCCGCCGGACTGGTATTCCAGAACGAAAGCCTTCGGGCTGATAGCCGGAACCAGCCGCCCGACCGGAAATCCGGCTTTGAAAGAGGCGTTCCAGCGGTATGAGAAGCTCCAGCTGGCCAAGGTGCTGTTAAGTGAATCAGAAGAGCAGAAGGGGGGAGACGTCCCGGCCATGACCATGGTGACCGCCCGGGAAACCAGGCAGGAGAGCGCCGGCTGGTACGGATGGATGGATTTCGGAGACATCCCCTGGGGCGGCAATGACAAAACCGCTTACAGCTCAGGCCACTATGACTGGCCATACGGTATGCTGCTGCAGTTCCTGCGAACCGGCCTTTACCAGTTTTTCGACCGGGCGGTGGAGATGACCAGGCACCGGTACGATATCGATCAATACCATACTGACCGGGGAAATCCCTGGTACAACAATTTCGCCTGGAACGAGTTCGGCAATCACGACCGGGACCCGGAGCCCTGGGAGCCCAACCCCAGCCATACCTGGATCCAGGGCCTGGTTCTTTATTATCTGCTGACCGGAGACATTGTGGCCAGGGAAACCGCTCTGGACGTAGGCCGGGCGACCAGATATTACTGGACTCACGACTGGGGAGACGACGGCGAGCCGGGAACCAAGGAGATCCGTATCCAGGGGTGGTCGATCGAGAATCTTCTCACCCTGTATCACCTCACCGGGAAAAAGAAGTTCCTGAAGCTGGCGGTCATGATCTACCGGGACCGGCTCCATAAATTTATCGGCAATGACGGAGCCGTGGGAAACCCGGCCGATATCAACGTCTATCAGCCGGTGCTGGCGCTGGAGCCGATGATAAAGCTGGATCTGGAAATCGACGACCATGATCTCAAGGACGACATCCTTAAACTGGTGAATTTTTTCCTGAATACGGCTTACCGGGGGGGAGAACTGGACAAGGGCGACCCGGAAGACGACGAGGATGACCGCTATAAATCGCTCTATACCTTTTACCATTACGACCTGAAAAACAATATCGGCACTTACCCGGCCCTGGCTTACAACTTCATGCTGCCCAATGCCTTTGCCTACGCTTACCGGATTACCGGCAACGGCAAATACCGGGACTTCGCCCGCAGGGTGTTTATCGACGCGGTAAAGTACTGGCAGGCAGACCCCGAATTCTATGACGCGGAATGGAAATCCCCGGCTACTTTCACACCGATCCATTATCCGGGAAGCATCAGCAAGGTGCTCGGCTGGACCAACCGTTATCCGCAACTCTACCTGTACTGGGAGGATAATCCCAAAACAGATACAATCCTTCCCGGCAGGATCACCGATCTGGAACTGGCCAGGATGGGAAGAGGGGCGGTGCAACTGGATTGGAGCGCTCCCGGGGATGACGGCCTGTCTGGCCGGGTCTCTTCTTATCAGATTAAATATTCCGGGAAAACCATGGTGCTGGAACAGGACTGGCTGGCCGCCCGCAATGCGGAAGCGTCCCTCCAGCCCAAGCCCTCGGGAGAACTGGAAAGCGTGGCGGTAAAAGGGCTGAAACCCAAGGCTACCTATTATTTCGTGGTAAGGGCCCGGGATGAGCAGCAGAACCTCGCTCCTCTCTCCAATTGCCCGTCTATCTTTCTTCCCTGAGCGAGCATATGAAAATTCTGTTTATCAGTTATTATTTCCCCCCCTGCGGCCCGGGCTGGGCAATGCGCACGGTTAATTTTATCCGGCACTTCGGCCAGCTGGGCTGGAAGAACACGGTGTTAACGGTCAAGGAAAAATATTATAAGGAAAACCTGACCGTTGACCATGGTGAAACGCTGCCCGAAGAACTGGCCGAGGTGGTGCGTACTGATTCGTGGGAGCCGAGCAGACCCCTTAATTCTCCGGAAGCGACCGCCGATATCCGGGCTTCCGCTCCGGAAAACACAAGAGGGAAAAGGAAAAGCATGGGGGTGAAAGCCGGGCTGGTCTTGAAGGCGACCGAATTAATCGAGCGGTTTCTGTTAATCCCGGATGTCAAGATATTATGGTTTCCCCAGGCTTTCCGGACGGGGAAAAAACTGATAAGAGAAAAAGACCCGGACTTGCTATTCGCTTCCCTGCCGGTGTTCTCCTCGGGGATTATCGGCTGGGCTCTGAAAAAAGCTACCGGTAAACCGCTGGTGATCGATTTCCGGGATGACTGGGCGGAAAACCCCGCCTATCGTCATCCCTACGCCTGGGGCCGCAGGCTGAACTCCTGGTACGAGCGGAAGGTGGTGGAAGCGGCCGACCTGGTTATCCTGGTGACCGGGTGGAGCGTGTCCGAATTTACCAGGCGCTACCCGAATCAGAAAGCATACCTTTTCCTGCCGAACGGATACGATCCCCGGCTGGAAAAGATCAAAAAGAGAAAGAAACCTTCCGCCAGATTAAAGAAGTTGCGGTTAGTGCATTCCGGTTATGTGGCCCTTGAACGCGACCCCAGTTCCTTTTTTGAAGCGGCGGCCCAGTGGCTGAAAGAAGACCCCGGCCTGACTGAGCGCTTCAGTGTCATTTTTGTGGGGTCGGTTGAGCGGAGATACCTGGAGATGGCCGGGCAGTTAGGGCTGGACGATCTGTTTGAGTTTACCGGCTCTCTTCCGTACGAGGAAAATATCAGGTATTTAGCGGGAGCTGACGCTTTCCTGCTCCTGCCCAGTCATAACGCCCCCCATTCCATTCCCGGAAAACTCTACGAATATCTTTATCTGGGAAAACCGATCCTGGCGGTTTCGCTCCCCAACGCCTCGGTCGATCTGTTAAAAGAATGGAACTGGGGATCAGTGGCCGACCCCGGCGACAAAAAAGAGATAAGAGACCGGCTGGAAGAGCTGTTAAAGCGGATGGAGCGGCCAGGGCCGGAACAAAGGCCGGATGACAGACTGATCAGAAGTTACAGCCGGGCTGACCAGGCCAACCGGCTGGCCGGCCGGCTGAAGGAACTGCGCCAATAGTATTCCTTCCGGGTAAATCAGCGTAATAATCAGCCAGTGCAACCCTTCCATGTTTCCGGCACCCGGCGGACAGTATCTCACATTTTCGCTTCAGCATCCGGTGGGCAGCCAACCATAAGTCCCCGCCCCGGTCAAGCTGAGCCAGGATTTTCTCCAGTGCGTATACCCGGAAACGGTCCATCCCCCAATAACAGCGGGACAGCTGATCAGCATGCCCTCCCTGTTTGACGACCAGGGGATCTCTTATCAGAAATACGGGATAATCCTTGGTAATTCTCAGCCAGAGGTCGTAGTCCTCGCAGGCGGGAAGCCTTTCGTCAAACAGGCCGACTTTGTTGAGGGTTTCCCGGCGAAGCATGGCGGCGGAAGGGCTGATGAGACACAAAGGCAGTGATTCCTTGAAAATCCAGCCGTCCTGTTTTTTGTGTTTAAGGCGGGGATTGACCCTGACCCCCCGGCGGTACCAGATCTCCTCAGTATGACAGACGGCGATATCCGGCCGCTTTTCCATGATATCCACCTGCCGGGAAAGCTTGTCAGACAGCCAGCAGTCGTCGGAATCAAGAAAAGCGATATACCTTCCTTTCGAGTTTTTTATGCCGAGATTGCGGGCGGCGCTTACCCCCCGGTTTTCCTGAACCAGATAACGCAACTTATACCCTGAAAGGTTTTGCCCTGTCTGATCCGTAGACCCGTCATCAACCACGACCAATTCAAAACCGGGATAATCCTGGTTCAAAACGGATTCGACCGCCCGGACCACCGACTCAGCCCGGTTGAACGTGGGGATAATGACGCTGACGTCAGTCGAAAAGGTCACCCGTTTCCTTGATCAGCTTGAAAGCGGCTTTAAGCTGCTTGGTGATGGGGCCGGGCCGGCCGGAACCCACTCTCTGGGCTCCCATGTTGGTCACCGGCATAATCTCCAGGGTGGAGTTGGTAATAAAGACCTCATCCGCCTCCAGCAGGCTCATTACCGGGTATTCTCCCTCACAGACCTGGAGAGAATTGGCCCGGGCCAGATCGATTACCATCTTTCTGGTAATACCGGGCAGGATTCCCAGTTTCAAGCCGGGGGTATATAAAACCCCGTCGGTTATCCAAAAGAGATTGCTGATCGTCCCTTCGGTCAAATTTCCTGTCATGTTCGTCATTATTCCCTCGAAATATCCTTTCGCTTCATGTTTAGCGAGAATAGCATTCAAGAAATTACCGCATTTTATGGTAGAAGGAACCGCCTCGTCCGGTATCTTTTTTTGCGAAACAATCGTTACGGCCACTCCGTTTTCATAATAATCAAGAGGATATCCGCTGAAATTCCTCGCAAAGATTACCACAGTGGGGCGGTCACATCCCTTGATCCCTATGCCGGGTTCTCCATGTCCCCGGGAGACCGTCAGTCTCAGATATGCGTTGGTCAGTCCGTTCTCCCTGACGGTAAGATAAGCCGCTTTCCTTAATTCCTCTCTGCTCCGGTTTATCTCCAGAAAAATCCGTTGTGCGGAATTATATAACCGGTCTAAATGCAGTTTAAGGGCAATAATTCCCCCCTTATAAACCTGCATGGTTTCAAAGATAGAGTCTCCATACAGGAAACCCCGGTCGAATACGGAAACCCGGGCCGCTGAATCTTCCACCAGCTTCCCGTTAATATAAACCACTATTTTACTCTCAAATCTCAGAATCTGTTTTATTATACCATCTAATTTAGAACTCTTCAAAACCATCAAGGGAATCAATGTCATCTGAGACAGGTTTCGGGAAAGGGGGCGATGCGATGTTGGAAACCACTCTGGCGGATGATTTACTGGCTGGGGTAACGGGGGAGACAGGGGCTTTATTGACTCTGCTGCTTTGGGCGCTGATCTTGAACTGGGACATCAACCGGTCCAGATCTTCCGACAGGGAAGAAAGGTTTTCGCTGGCTGAGGAGGTTTCTTCCACCAGGGCGGCGTTCTGCTGAACTATATCGTCCACCTGGGAGATAGCCAGGTTCACCTGGTCTATGCCGGTGGCCTGCTCCCTGGTGGCGGCGGAGATTTCGGAAATCATCTCCGCCACATCATTGATATGCCTGATAATGTCATCCAGGGTTTTCCCGGTTTCCTCCACCTGTTTGTTGCCCACCTTTATTTTATCCACGCTCTCGTTGATCAGCGACTGAATTTCCTTGGCCGCCGCCGCCGAACGTCCCGCCAGGGTTCTGACTTCCCCGGCCACCACCGCGAACCCGCGTCCCTGTTCCCCGGCCCGGGCCGCTTCCACAGCAGCGTTAAGCGCCAGCAGGTTGGTCTGAAAAGAGATATCATTAACCACCGTAATAATCTCACTGATTTTTTGAGAGGAAGCGGTTACCTCTTCCATGGAGGAAATCGCTTTTTTCACCACCCGCTCGCCGGTCTGAGCGGAGTTCATCGCTTCCTGGGCGGTCTGGTTGGCTTTTTGTGAATTATCGGCGTTGTTTTTCAGGGTGGCGGCCATCTCCTCAATAGTGGAGGCGGTTTCTTCCAGGGTGGAAGCCTGCTCCTGTGAACGCCGGGAAAGGTCTTCATTGCCGGCGGCTATCTGGTGCGAACCGGTGGATACTGTCAGGGAAACCCCCTTTACCTGGGAAACGATGTTATGCACATTGTCCACAAATTGATTAAACCAGCCGGCCAGTTCGCCTAATTCATCCCGGGACCCCATTTCGACCCGCCTGGTCAGATCTCCCTCTCCCTGGGCGATATCCTTGAGCAGAGCAACCACCCTCCTGATCGGTTTGACTACAGAACCGGAAATCACAATCCCCAGAAAGACGGCCAGAAAAAGCCCGGCCAGGGTGAAAACAAGCTGGCCCTTGGTAGTGGAAGACTGGGTTTTCCGGGCCTGCTCGATGGCCCGGATCATATTCTGTTTGGCCGCCGTTTCCAACCGTTCTCCCAGTTTCTGCATCTCCGAGCTGAGCCGGTCCGCTTCATCCATTTTATCAAAAGCCGATTTCCGGTATTCTATATAGCGGTTCTGCGCTTCTATCGTCTTTTGGGCCAGTTTATACAAAGAGGCGAATTGAGAAGCGATCGCCTTGAATTTCCTCATCCCCCTTATTTCCGAATCCAGTTCCTTGAAGGCGGCGATCTCCTCCGGGGATTCGGTGACAAGAAAGTCATTGACAGCCATAATGAACGCGTTGACCGCCTCAAATTCGCTCAAAGAAAACTTGGCGGCTTTGGCCCGTTCCCTGACCGGCCCCACCTGGGCGTCCATCCTTTCCATCATCTCCGCCGCTTCCCGCTTATGGTCAACCGCTTTACGGTGAGCGTACATCATCTCTCTGGCGCGGCTTTCATACTCCTCCATCTTTCCGCCATACCGCTTCACTATCTCCTTTTCTTCCCCTTTCAAGATCAGCTTATCCTTCAACCGGTATTCATTGCCCAGCTTGGTCACCGCTTTCTTGAATTCCTCTTCCAACTCCTTCAGGCTTTTATCGCGGCTTAAATGCTCCGCCAGAATGTCCCGACTGGTAATAAGATCGATAGTGGTTTTCAGGGAATAATCGGATGCAGGAAGATATTCGTTCACGATAGCGTTGCCCGCCTTGGACACATCCCTGATCCCCCTGTGTCCAACCACGCCGACCAAGGCCAGCATGAAGGCCAAAGAGGAAAAACCGATGATCAGCTTTTGGGAAATCTTCAGGTTTGACAATATTCCGTTCTTTTTGACGCTCATGGTAAAGACCTTTCCCTGACCGGTGGTTCAGCAAATACGAAAAGGGAATGTTTGAAAACTAGAAAATCTTTATTGTAATGAAAGGATATTCCTATGTTATTCGGATGTCAACTTTTAGTTTTGCTTACTGAAAAGGTTCTATGATAAAGTATCGATGAGGTTTTTAACACTATGGACGCCCAGATAAAAGACAGAAAAGATAAAGCCGGGGTTCTGATCGAGGCTCTGCCCTATATCAAGAAATTTTACGGCCGGACCGTGGTAATAAAATACGGGGGCAGTGCCATGACCTGTCACGATTTACAGGAGCGGTTCGCCCAGGATATCGTCCTGATGAAATACGTAGGCATCAAACCGGTAATCGTGCATGGAGGAGGGCCTCAGATCGACCGGATGCTGGAACGGGTGGGGATCGAACCCTCCTTTGTCGATGGCCTGCGGATAACCGACGAAGCCACCATGGAGATCGTGGAGATGGTCCTGATCGGCAAGGTCAACAAGGATATCGTTTCCCTGATCAATCACCACGGGGGTCAGGCGGTAGGGCTTTCCGGGAAAGACGGAGCCCTCATCAAAACCAGGAAACATGCAGCCAGCCAGGATGTCGATCTGGGCTGGGTGGGAGAAGTGGAAGCGATCAACACCCGGATCGTGGAACTGCTGGACAGCGATGACTTTATTCCGGTGGTGGCTCCCATCGGTTACCGGAATTTAAAGGAGGGATTCAATATAAACGCAGACCTGGTGGCCGCCGAAATCGCCGCCGCCCTCCAGGCGGAAAAGCTGGTTTACCTGACCAACACCGAAGGGGTCAAGGGAAAGGATGGTGCCGCTTTCTCCAGTCTGACCATTCAAGAGGCCAGGCAGCTGCAGAAAGACGGAACCATAAACCAGGGAATGATCCCCAAGATCAATTCCTGTATAAACGCTTTGGAAAGCGGGGTGCAAAAGGCCCATATCATCGATGGCCGGGTTTCCCACTCGTTGCTCCTGGAAATATTCACCGACCACGGGGTAGGTACGGAAATTACCCATTAATAAGACAGTAATGGCTGAGATAAACCTGACTCAAACCGAAGCTGACCAATTAGTGGCTATGGAGAAACACCGAGCAGATGATAGCTCTTATGATTTTTCCAATCAAACCGCTTTAAGTATCCCCTTGGTTTCCGCCAATAAGCGAGAACATTTTTTACTCGATCTTGGCCGAGGTCGGGTAAAAATTTCCAAAATAAAATACCAGAATCGAACCAGGCAAACGGTAATATTGGTTCGGTTGGAACTAAACGGAGCACCCCATCGTAACCCGGATGGAGAGGAAGTGCCTTGCCCCCATCTTCATTTGTACCGGGAAGGGTTTGGAGATAAGTGGGCTTATCCTTTGCCTGCGGATGGTTTTACCAATCCTACCGATACTTGGAAAACTTTGAACGATTTCATGAAATATTGCAACATCGTCAGACCGCCAAGCATGAAAACAGGTCTCTTCTGATGGTAAATGAAATAACCCGCATGTTAGATGAATATTGGGCTTGGTTGAAAAACAAAACCATCCTCCGCCAGCTCAATAACCGGTGGCTGGAGATTACCACACCTTACTTGGACAGGCACAACGATTATATCCAAATTTACGCTAAACGGCATAATGGAGCATTTCTGCTTACTGATGACGGCTACACTATTCAGGAC
>JBHHXV010000047.1:0-11811 GCA_046757225.1 bacterium | reverse complement strand
TTCGCTTTTCAAATAAATACCGTTTCGCCGGTTATGATTCCCGAATTATTCGGGTTAGAAATTGTGATAAAGATAAAAATTGACAATAACCGG
Source organism: bacterium (assembly GCA_046757225.1). Lineage (GTDB taxonomy): Bacteria > SZUA-182 > SZUA-182 > JBHHXV01 > JBHHXV01 > JBHHXV01. Next base: position 11,718 of record JBHHXV010000047.1, on the reverse strand, counting down.
CCCGTAAAAGTAAAATATTGGTAAATTATTGAATTTTGATTATTTACTGTGAAAATATCAAAGTGGAATAATCCCTTTCTTGGGGGACAACCAGCTTTTTTCATCATTCCGGGGTGACAAAAAACCCATTATGAAAAGCTTTATTTTAAAAGAGACAGGTGGAAATGGCTAGAAAAAAAGCTTGGTATACCAGAGGGGGAGCCAAGAGGCTTACTGAAATCGCTGTTGTCCTGATTAAACACGGTTTTTTTGATATAGGTTACAAACTGCATTTACCGGGATTTGCCCGGCTCTTCCAGGTCAGCCGTTATCAGAAGGAGAACGACTGGATTTCCCTTCCCACCCCTGAACGGACCAGAATGGTTTTCGAGGATCTGGGCCCCACCTTCATAAAGCTGGGACAGATGTTGAGCCTGCGTTCGGATATCATTCCCGAAGAGTTTGTGGAAGAATTTAAAAAGCTTCAGGATCAGGTTCCCCCGGTTTCCTATAAAGAGATTGAAAAGGTTATTACCAGTGAGTTGAAGCTGCCGGTTTCCGAGATATTCCAGGAGTTTGACGTCAACGCCTGGGCGGCGGCTTCGGTTGCCCAGGTGCATATTGCTGAGCTTTTTTCCGGGGAAAAGGCGGCGGTCAAGATTGTGCGGCCCGGGATAAAGAAAACCATCAAGAAGGATATCCGGATTATGTACCGGGCGGCCGAGCTGTTGACGCAACATTCCGAGGTCGCCGAAATGTTCGACCCGGTGGAAGTGGTGGCCGAATTCGAAAACACGATATTCAAAGAGCTGGATATGTATATAGAGGCCAGCAACATCGACCGCTGCGCCAGAAATTTCCGGGATATTCCGGAAGTCCGGCTTCCCGGAATCTATTGGAAAAATCTTAGCAAATCGGTGTTAGTGACCGAATATATCGAGGGGTTCGGAACCGATGATATAGAAGAGATGAAAAAGCGCGGCATTCAACCTTCCGATATCTCCCGGATCGGTTTCCAATGCTTTGCCAAACAGATTATGGAAGACGGCTTTTTTCACGGTGACCCCCATCCCGGCAACGCTATCGTCACGCCTGAAGGGAAGATGGCCCTGGTGGATTTCGGCATAGTCGGTTATCTGAACGATAAGATGATGCGCCATATCGCCTCCATTTTCCTGGGCTACAGCGAGCATAATTATGACCGGCTGATCAAGACCTTCGCCCGGATGAGGCTGATTGATGAAGAGAAGGTTGACTTGAGCGGCTTTGCCGACGATCTCTTTGAGGTAAGCGAACCGTTTTACGGCCGCGACCTGGATCAGATCTCCATGCAGGATATCTTTGACCGGGTTATCTATATGTCCAGGAAATATCATATAAAACTTCCCCGTAATCTCTTGTTATTGTTTAAAACCATGCTGCAGATGGAGTCGGTCGGCCGCAGACTGGACCCTTCGGCCAACATGCTTCAGACAGCCCGGCCTTACGCCAAGAATCTTCTGGGTAAGGGGCAGGACCCCAAGAACCTGATGTACGGTTTCCAGGAAGATCTTTCCAATTATATGCGGGCCCATATGGAGATGCCGGTACAAACCCAGAGGGTTATAAGAAAACTGGCGGAAGGCGATGTTACCATCAGAACGAAAATCGCCGGTCTGGAAACCATTGACAAGGATATCGGCCGGGGGATCAACCGGCTTACCATGGGGATTGTGATTTCCGCTTCCCTGATCGCCGCGGCCATGGTTTTGAACTCTTCGGAGAAGCTGGAATCCGTTTTGCCTATGCTGGGTCTGGACAGTTCGGTTAATTTAACCCATTTACTGGGAATAGCCGGGTATCTGCTGGCCACTTTATTCGGAGTCTGGTTGACGATTTCCATTATTCGCTCCAGTTGATGGAAAACAAGATATTAATAACCGTTACCGGTAAAGACAGAGAGGGGATCGTGGCGGCAGTCACCGGCGTGATCGCCGAGGCGGAATTACCGATTTACGATATTGCTCAAAGGGTGCACTATGGGATTATTGTTCTCACGCTTCTGATCGATGTTTCTTCCTGTTCGGAGAAAGAGATCGATTTCCAGGCTCTTCCTTTTGTGGACCGGTTGATGAATCTGGCCGGGCAGTTGGAAATCAGGATAGACTGCTCACCGTTTCCCCGGTCTGAGGCAATTAAGAAAAAAAGACAAGAAACCTTTGTCATTACCTGTTTGGGAAGGGATATTTCCGGACGGTTTATCTCCGAGCTTTCAGCGGTGCTGGCTGCCAATCATCTGAACATTGAACGGATAAAGCCGCTGACCGAAGGGGGATTGCATTGCCTGGAGATGGCTGCCGCCACCCAGACGAAACTGGATTTGGTAAATCTCAATAAGCAGCTGATGAGCATGGGAAAACCCCACGAAATAGATATCGCTGTCCAGCATGACAATATCTATCGGAAATCAAAACGCCTGATTGTTTTTGATATGGATTCCACCTTGATCCAGGGGGAGATGATCGACGAGTTGGCCAAGCTGGCCGGAGTGGAGCGTGAGGTAAAAGAAATAACGCGGGCAGCCATGACCGGGTCAGTGGATTTTCAGGAATCACTCCGAAAGCGGGTACGTTTATTGAAAGGGTTGGAACAGGAAAACCTGGAAAGGGCTTACCGGGCTATTCCCTTGATGCCAGGCCTTGACAAGCTGTTTATTATTTTAAAAAAACTGGGGTACAAAACAGCCGTGATCAGCGGGGGATTCAAGTTTTTTGTCGAGCATTTTCAGCGGGAATACCAGGTTGATTATTCCTTTGCCAATGGCTTGGAGATTAATAACGGGGTCGTTACCGGGAACCTGACCGGCGAAATAATTGACGCAACCGCCAAAGCGGATAAGATGGAGATAGTCGCCGCACAAGAGAATATATCCCTATACCAGGTAATAGCAGTGGGCGACGGAGCCAATGATATTGAGATGTTAAGCCGGGCGGGGCTGGGAATTGCTTTTAACGCTAAACCGGTGGTGCAGAAAGCCGCGGGTTATCGAATTTCTCAAAGAAGACTGGATTCGATCCTTTTTCTTCTGGGGATTACCGAAAAGGATATGCAGGATATTCACACTACCGTATAAAGTCGGAGGATCGGGAAAAATGGATGAAAAAAAACGAATTCTGGTTGTGGAGGATGAAGAGGCTGCCCGGTTGAAATTAACCAGGCTGTTAGAGAATTATGATTTTCATGTGGTGGGAAAGGCTGACGGGAAACAGGCGCTGGAGGAACTTGGGTCTAATAATTATGACCTGATTATCACTGACCTGAAGATGCCTCAGATGAACGGGATCGATCTCTTGAGAGAAGCGAAAAAGATCAATCCCTATTTAGGTATAATAATAGTCACCGCTTACGGCGAGGTGGATACTTACTTGGAGGCCATGAATCTGGGAGCTTTCGAATACCTCAACAAGCCGATCAAACTGGAGGAGTTGATGCGGGTGATAAAGAAGGTTTTAAATTAATTCGGAGAATGAACGATGCTCAAAAAAGAACAGTATAAATATATTTTTTTCGCGGCAGTGTTGGGAACAGTCGTTTTTTACCTGGGTAATATCAATCGGAAGAAACATTTGGTCTCCTCTGGCTCTTGTCAAACGACTGTTTACCGGAAAGGGGCGGTTTCGGTGAACCGGGTGTTCAAAAGCCCCGACGCCTTCAGACACAATTTTAAGGTCCAGGGGGTGGTGGGCCCTGTTTTTCCTGATAAGTACATCTTTTTCCTGAATGATCTCGGTTCCGGGCCCGGATGCGGAAGCTGCGGCAAAAGCGCCGGAAGCAAATCGGGAAAATCCTGCTGCCAAGCCAGAAAGGGGGCTAAGGGGACCGGCTGCAAATCTGGAAAGGGAGCGGGTTGTCGTGGCGGCCAGCTACCGGTTAAATACAGCGGCCGGCTGCCGTCTGCCGGCGATATCGTGATCGCTACCGGGCGGATAATAAACGATGCCCGGGGAAAACAGCTGGTTCGGGCGGTAAAGGTGCAGAAACTGGGCAAAACATGCTGCCAGCATAAACTTCACGGTAAAGGGGCGGCTTATTCGGTAAAGACTATAGCGGCCGCTCCCTTTTCTTTTAAAGAAAGAATCCGGGTTAAGGGGATCGTTAAAGGGATTTATCCCGAGAAATCGATGTTCGGCCTGGCTGACTGCCAGGAAAAGGGTTCAGGAGGAGCGCTTATTCCGGTGAAGTACAGCGGGTCCTTTCCCCAGGACCGCCAGTGTGTAATTATCACCGGAACGATAAAATCAACGGAAGAGGGAAAACTCTTCCTGGCGGCTTCCGGGATTAAAGTGGTCGCTTCGCCTAAATGTAAGCCTGTCCGGCAGAGAATATAAGCATGATCGAAATAGGGTCTATAGCGATTGATATAGTGTCTGACGGTTTGTTCGCTTTAGACGGCGGCGCCATGTTCGGGGTGGTTCCCAAGACTTTGTGGCAGAAAGTGGCCAAGGTGGATAAGGAAAACCGGCTGCTCCTGGGATTGAACTGCCTGCTGATCTGGACGAAGCATAAAACCATCCTGGTGGATGTGGGTCTGGGCACCAAGCTTTCCCCCAAAATGCGGAGAATCCTGGCGGTGGACAGGACCGAGGAACTGGAAAGCTCCATCAAGAAGCACCTCTCTCCCGAAGAAATAGATATGGTTATCCTCACTCATCTTCATTTTGATCATATCGGAGGGCTTTACCGGAAGAATAAAGGGGGAAAACTGGTTCCCAATTTCCCCAACGCCCAGATAGTGGTTCAGGCTGATGAATATAAAGCGGCTTTTCTCCCGGACGATCGGACCATAGGTTCTTACGACCAGGAGAACTTCGCTCCCTTGAAAGATTCTCCAAGCCTTGTGCTGGTTAAGGGGAACAAGAGTATCTGTAGAGGGGTCAGGGTAATCAAGACCGGCGGCCACACCCCGGGGCATCAAATTGTCCAGGTCAGTTCCCAAGGGAAAACCCTGGTATTCTGGGGGGATTTGATTCCTACCTCCTACCATCTGAAAATACCATATATTTCCGCCTATGACATCGATCCCCAAACCACGGTTAAGCAAAAAAAGACCCTTCTGGAACAGGCGGCAGCTGAGCAATGGTTGTGCCTGTTCGAGCACAATCCAAAAAGGCGGTTGGGATATATTGAAAAAACCGTGGATGAAAACCGCCGGATAAAATACCGGCTCAGGCGTTATCTGGGTTAAACTTGTCAGTAAGAGCCAAACCAGCGCTGTTCTGCCTCTTACTGTTTTTCCCGCTTTTTCTGGGGGCAGGGGAAAGCCTGGGGGCATCCGCCAGTCCTGATCAGCTGTCAAAAAAGATCTTTTCCCTTCTTTCCTCTCCTCTTTTAAAGGGGGCGAAGACCGCCCTGGAAGTCTGCTCGGCTGACAGCGGCCGGGTAATCTTTTCCTATAACCCCGGCCTTCTTTTAATGCCCGGCTCCAACCTGAAAATCATTACCTCGGCCGCTGCCCTTCATTATCTGGGAAATGATTACCGGTTTAAAACCGAACTCCGCTCCGATAAGCCGGCCAGCCAGGGGCTGGTAAAGGGAGACCTCTACCTGAAAGGATATGGGGACCCCTTCCTGGTAAATGAGGAGATGTGGCTGTTTTCCAACCGGATTTATGGAAAGGGATTGAGAGGTGTAGAGGGAGACCTGGTGGTGGACGCTTCCTATTTTGACGGCCGCCGTTTCGGCCGGGGATGGGGTACGGATCTGAAACCTTTCTGGTATAACGCGGAAATCCGGGCTTTATCTTTTAATTTTAATACGGTCGGGTTCTGGACCGCTCCCGGAAAGCGCCCCGGCGACCCGGTTAAATTCTGGACCGACCCCCCGTCCACCAGTTTCATTGAGACCATAAACAAGGCCACTACCACCGCCCGCCGCCGGGGAACAGTAACCGTCACCAGAAAAAAAGGAAAAGATATCGATACCTTTGTAATTGCCGGTAAACGGCCTCTTGAAGGAAAACCGAAAGTGGTTTACCGGAGCGTCCGGGAAGGGGATTTGTTTGCCGGGGCCTCTCTGGCTGATTTCCTGAAGCGGAAAGGGGTTTCATTTAAAGGAAAAATAAGAAGGGGAAAGGCGCCGGCAAAGGCTGTCCTGCTGGCGGTTCATCGCTCCCGGCCCCTGCGGGAGATCATTGCCGGCTTGAATAAGTACAGTAACAATTTTATGGCGGAAATGATCTTAAAGACCCTGGGAGCGGAAAAGTCGTCTCCGCCCGGAACCGCCGTCAAAGGCATCGAACAGGTCGAAAAATTTCTTCGTCATATCGGGGAAGACCCGGCGGAATTGAAGATGGTGGACGGGTCCGGCCTGTCCCGGGAAAATCGGGTGAACGTGCGTCTGCTTTGCCGGGTGCTGTTTTATCTGTATAGGAATTTCGAGCAGGGTCCGGAATTTATCTCTTCTCTGGCCTGGTTTGCCCAGGAGGGAACCCTCAAGGACAGGGCTTATCGGCTAAAAGGGAAAATTCGGGCCAAATCCGGGCACATCAAGGGAGTGGCCGCCTTATCCGGTTATCTTAAATCAAAGAAAACGGTTTATATCTTTTCCATGATTACCAATGGCCGGAAAATCTCGGCCGGGCCGATCAACGATCTGCAGGACCGGCTGTGTCTGCTGTTGCTGAATGAACTGTGACTTCAGGTGGTTACCGGGGTCGGTGTCCAATAAAGAATTCTCTGGCAATATTGGCAGACCAGAACCTGCTTACCGGTCTTCAACAGTTGAAACTGATGGGGAGTGATCGACATATAGCAGCCATTGCAAGTGGAATTTGAGCCGGAGACCACCACTGAACCTTTCAGGGATTTATTCAACTTGTGGTAAAGGCTTAACGACTTCGGGGTTATCTTAAGCTCCATTTTCCCCCGTCCTTTTAAAAGCTCTTGGTAATCCTTTTCCACGATTTCGCATTCCTTTTTCAGATCATCCTGTTCAGTCTTTACTTTTTCTTTAGCCGCTTTCCAGACCGCTTGTTTTTCCTTTGCCAGTTTTTCCAGTTTTTCGCCTTCAGTGATAAACCCCAAGATCTTTTCCTCAATGGCGGACAGCTCCTTCTCCAGGATTTCGATCTCATGCAACAAAGCGGTATATTCCTTGTTGTTTTTAACGGAGGTCAATTGCTGTTTGTATCTGGCGATATTTTCCTCTTTGGTTTTTAATTCCAATTCGCCTGCCCTTTTATTCTTTTGCAGTTCCTCGATTTCCGCTTTTACTTCCTCCTTCTCCTTCATTGAAAAAGCGGCCAGTTCTTCAACCTGGGCGATCTTAGCCTCCTGAAGCGCTTTTTTCTTGTTCAGAGCCTGAATTTGATCATCCAGTTTCTGGAGACCGATCAAATTAGCTAAATCCTCGTTCATAATCCCCCTTTCAGTAAAAACTTTTCATGACGGGCCATCCGTCACACCATCGTTATGAAAAGAGCTGGTTTTCCCCCCAAGACAGGGGAGACTCCACTCCGGTATTTTCACAGTAAAAATTAAACGGCCCCCGACTTTCCCTGGAAAGGGAAATCTCTATGGAAGAACCGATATTTTCCAGTCGTTCCTTAAGATATGAAAACAGAAAATTCATGGTCATTGATTCGCTGGCGAAATGGCCGATATCCAGAACGGCCAGGTTGGAGGCCCGGGCCTCCAGGGCCTGGTGATAGCGGACGTCTCCGGTAATGAGCGCCTCTGCTCCCCTGGCCAGAGCCGATTTTATGTAATCTCCGCCGCTGCCCCCTACCACAGCCACCCGCTTAATAAGGCTTTCCGGGTTTCCCACCATCCTCAGGCCCGGTAAATCCAGTTTTTCTTTTATCTCTTTACCCCATTCGGCTAAAGTAACCGGCCGGGAAAGGTCGCCGAGGCGGCCGAACCCATATCCGGTTTTGACCGGTTTAAGCGGATAAACATCAAGAGCCGCCTCTTCATAAGGATGAACCTTGATAATGGCGTTTATCAATCTGTTTTTTTCCGCTTCCGCCACCAGGGTTTCCAGCCGGACCTCGGGGACTTGAGAGAGTTCTCCCTCCACTCCCTTGTACGGACGGGCTCCCTTTCCCGGCCGGTAGGTACCGGTTCCCGGACTCCTGAAGGTGCAGGAGGTGTAATTGCCGACCGGTTTTCCTCCGTGCTCTTCCATGACCTTTATTATTTTGCCGGCCTGCTCTTCCGGAACAAACACCACCAGCTTATACTCCCGCTCGAAACCCGGGTCCAGCACGGAAAGGTTTTCCAGGCCGACCCTTTCGGCCAATATCTGGGAGACGCCTTGATCGGAAGCGTCCAGATTGGTGTGAGCGCAGTATAAATTAATATCGGAGCTGATCAGTTGCCGGGCAATCCTGGCGGTGGGATTATCAGTGGTAAGACTCTTGATCGGGGAAAAAAATAAGGGGTGGTGCGTGATAATCAAATCGGCTTTAATGCTGATGGCTTCCGCCACTACCTTTTCTTCCGGGGTTAATGCCAGCAGGATATGGTTAACGGTTGCCCGGGGATTTCCCACCTGCAGCCCCGAATTATCCCATTCGCAGGCAAGCCAGGGCGGCGCAAGGCTTTCCAGCAACGTCAACACATTGACCATAAAAACTCACTAATAACAGAAAAACTGGTGGGCCCGCTAGGATTCGAACCTAGGACCAACCGGTTATGAGCCGGTGGCTCTAACCAACTGAGCTACAGGCCCATTATCCTGTATCAAATGGTGTTTACCTGTTACATAGTAATAAAAAAATGCTTTGTTTGTCAAGTAACCGGCGAAATTGATTATTAAGACCGGATAATCCGGGTATGCTATAATATGGAATGTTATTCACCGCCATGCAGATATTAACCGCCGCCGTTCCAATACTGATAGCCTTGACAATACATGAGGTTTCTCATGGCTGGGTGGCCAATTATTTCGGGGATGACACCGCCCGCCGGATGGGGCGGCTCTCCTTAAACCCGATCAAGCATCTGGACCCGATGGGAACCCTGGTGTTTGTAATAACCAGGATGATCGGGTGGGCCAAGCCGGTGCCCATAGATTTCCGCAGGCTACGCCATCCGAAACAGGACATGATCTGGGTGGCTCTGGCCGGCCCCGCCTCCAATCTTGTTCTGGCGGCTTTCAGTGCCAGGTTGTTTCATCTTCTGGCTGGAATTCCCGGTGTTTACGCTTGGGGAGCGCTCAGAATTATGTTAAAGATGTGCGTTTTGAGTGTCCAGATCAATATCGCTTTAGCGATCTTTAATTTAGTCCCCATCCTCCCCCTGGATGGCGGTAGAATCTTGACCGGCCTGCTGCCGAGGGAATACGCGGTCAGGTATGCTCAACTGGAGCGGTATGGAATGTTTCTTATTTTACTGTTTGTCGTTACCGATTCTTTCCAGCGTTTTCTGGTTCCCGTTATTATCAGTTTATATAGAATCTTTATAGGGATATAACCATGTCTGTCCATAAAGTCAAACAACTTATTAACGAGCTTACCCCCAGGCTGATTGAACTGGGAAGGTTTCTTCATCAGAACCCGGAGACCTGTTTTCAGGAGCGCCAGGCCGCCTGGAAAATAACCGAGTTTATGGATTCAAGAGGGTTTGAGGTGGAAATCGGGGTGGCGGATCTGGAAACCGCTTTTGTCTGTCAGAAAAACGGCGGAAAACAGGGACCCACCATCGCTTTTATTGCCGAGTATGACGCTTTGAAAGAGGTGGGGCACGCCTGCGGGCATAATCTGATCGCCATGATCGCCGTAGCCGCCGCCTGCGGCCTGGCTCCTTTGCTGGATGATCTGGGAGGAACCGTTAAATTGATCGGCACTCCCGGAGAAGAAGGAGGGGGAGGCAAGGTGTTGATGGGCTGGCAGGGGGTGTTCGATGGCCTTGACGCGGCTTTGATGGCGCACCCGGATTGTAAAACCGCCATGATCAAACAGACCCTTTCCTTAAAGATGGTCAAGGTGGAATTCAGCGGCCGGGCGGCTCATGCGGCGGCCGCTCCTTTCCTGGGTATTAACGCCCTGGATGCGGTTATCCAGACTTTTAACAACGTCAATGCCCTGCGCCAGCAATTGAAAAGCGATGTCCGGATTCACGGGGTAATCACCAATGGCGGGAATCTGCCCAATATTATCCCGGAATACGCTTCCGCCGAGTTTTATCTCAGGTCTCTGGAATTGGATGATCTGGATGAATTGACCGAAAGATTCATCGGCTGTATCAAGGGAGCGGAAGCGGCTACCGGGGCGAAAGCGAAGATCTCCATCGATAAAGTGATCTACTACCCGTTTAAGCCGAACAGAAGACTGGCCGGTACGTTTGCCAAGTATTTGTCGGAAGAGGGTTTTACCATTACCAGGACAGACCCGGTTTCCAATATCGGCTCATCGGATGTGGGCAACCTCAGCCAACTGGTTCCCACCATTCACCCGACCGTAGCGGTTACTGAGGAAGAGTGGCCGATTCATTCGGTTAATTTCTGCCTGGCTGCGGATAAGGATTTGGCTTATAAACGGGCGATATCGGCAGCTAAAGCCTTGTCCCTTACCGGGCTGAAGGTTTTGCAGTCACCTGAAACGCTTCGAGAAATTAAAGAGGAGTTTCAGCAAAGTTGAGATTGAAGGGAAAAGAGGCCTGGATAGCCCTGAATTTGATTCCAGGGATAGGCAGGAGTACTTTCTTTCGGCTATTGGAATATTTTGAAGATCCTGCGGAGGTCTTCGAGGCGTCCCTGGAGGAACTTTCGGAAGTCCCCAGGATGAACCCCGGCCGGGCCGCCAAGATTAAAAACTTCGATCAATACGCGGCCCTGGAACGGGAGCGGGACCTGTTGAAAAAATCAGGCGCCCGGGTGATCACGATTGAAGATGATGAGTATCCACAATCGCTCAAGGATATTTATGACCCTCCTCCCCTTTTTTATATCTTAGGTGAATTCCGGCCGGAAGATAATATCTCTTTATCGGTCATAGGTTCCAGAAAGTACACTACTTACGGAAGAGACGTCTGCAAAAAGATGGTCAGAGAGCTGGTGGAGATCGGCTTTACCATTGTCAGCGGAATGGCCAGGGGTATGGATTCCGTCGCTCACCAGGCGGCTCTCGGTACCGGCGGCAGAACCGTGGCCTTTTTAGGATGCGGAATCGACGTGGTCTATCCCCCGGAAAATCATGCCTTGATGAAAAAAATCGCCGGCCAGGGAGCGGTCATGTCCGAATTTCCCCTTTCCATTCCGCCCAGGGCTTATAATTTTCCCGTGCGGAACCGGGTGGTATCCGGTGCGAGTCTCGGGACAGTGGTAATTGAAGCGGGCTCAAGAAGCGGCACTTCCATAACCGTAGGCTGCGCTCTGGAACAGGGCAAAGAAGTCTTTTGCGTGCCCGGTCCGATCACTTCCCCGATCAGTAAAGGCACCAACAGGTTCATTCAGACCGGAGCCAAATTGATTACCAGGGTGGAGGATATCCTGGAGGAGATCCGGTTCGAGTTTTCCGATGTGGAAGAGCGTTATAACGCCTGGCTGAAAAATAATCAGGTTGTACCCAAACCGGTCAAGATTACCGCCGAGCAGGCCAGAATCCTGGAGATCATTCAGAATGAGGAATTGCATATCGATGAAATCATTACCCGCTCCGGGTTTATGGCCAACCGGGTACTGGGAATCCTGATGCTTCTGGAAAACCGGGGAATTGTTACGCAAAGCCCGGGCAAGATGTTCCGGAAGTCTTTGATATAA
>JBHHXV010000046.1:0-11993 GCA_046757225.1 bacterium | reverse complement strand
GGCGACCTGATCGAAATATACAACCGGAAACTGGAGAAGATCCAGGACAGCATGGTACAAAAACATCGGTTCAGTCCTAAATATCATCGGTTGGAGATCTTCGGATATTGCAGTAAATGCAGTGAAAATAATACCGGCCATTGACCTCTATCAGGGGAAATGCGTCCGCCTTTACCAGGGGCGGTTCGACCGGGTGACGGTTTATTCCGTGCATCCGGCGGATGTGGCTTTGGAGTGGGAAGCGGCCGGCGCCGAGCTGATCCACCTGGTGGATTTGGAGGGGGCCTGTTCCGGGGTTTCGGAAAATCTGACTCAGATTGAAAAGATCGCCGGAAAAGTAAAGGTTCCCCTGCAACTGGGAGGGGGGATTCGGACAGAGGAGCAGATCAAACAACTCTTGAATATCGGGGTGAGCCGCCTGGTCATAGGTACCCTGGCCCTGGAATATCCCGGATTGATCAGGAATTGGGCGGAAAAATATCCCTCTCATATCGTGGTGGGGATCGACGCCCAAAACGGCCTGGTAGCCACCAAAGGCTGGCGGGACATTTCCCGGACTCCGGCAATTGAACTGGCCGACCGGTTCAACCGGAGCGAAATCTCCTCAATCGTTTATACGGACATTGCCCGGGACGGCACCCTGGAAGGCCCGAATATCAAGGAACTGAAAAACTTCTGCCGGTATTCCCATAAGCCGGTGATCTCTTCGGGGGGGATTTCCTCCTTCAATGACCTCAAACGACTTTCCGATACTTTCCCTGACGGCCGCCTGGAAGGGGCTATCGTGGGGAAGGCGCTCTATACCGGAAATGTTGACCTGCAAAAAGCCATCCGAGAATTAAAAACCGCTGACTGATTACCATGCTGGCCAAACGAATAATCCCATGTCTGGATGTGAAAGGCGGCCGGGTGGTCAAGGGGGTGAACTTTGCCGGTCTCCGGGATGCCGGGGACCCGGTGGAAGCGGCTAAATATTATGACGGAGAAAGGGCGGATGAGCTGGTCTTTCTGGATATTACCGCCACCCATGAGGAGCGGGAGATCATGATCGGTATTGTCAGCCGGACCGCTGATCAGGTTTTCATGCCCCTGACCGTGGGAGGGGGAATCAATACCCTGGACGATATCAAAGCCCTCTTAGGGGTAGGGGCGGACAAGGTTTCCATCAATTCCGCCGGGGTCAGGAACCCGGCGTTTATCAGGGAAGCCGCCACCTTTTTCGGCTGCCAGTGTATTGTGGTGGCCATCGATGCCAAACGCACCGCTCCCGGGAGATGGGAGGTGTTCACCCACGGGGGGCGGAAACCGACCGGTCTGGACGCGGTGGAATGGGCCGAAAGAGTCGTTTCCCTGGGAGCTGGCGAGATACTCTTAACCAGCATGGACAGTGACGGTACCAGACAGGGATACGACCTGGAGCTTACCAGAACCGTTTCCGAGGCAGTGGAAGTTCCCGTAATCGCTTCCGGGGGAGTGGGCGGTCTGGAACACCTCTACGAAGGGATTTCCCGGGGAAAAGCGGACGCGGTGCTGGCCGCCTCTATCTTTCATTTCCGGGAATTTACCATTGGGCAGGCCAAGGAGTTTTTACGTTCCCGCGGTGTTCCCGTCCGTATTGCAAACTAGAACTGATGCCAAGAAAAACTACAGCAAAATCAAAAACACCCAGCCTGCATATCTGGCGGGAGGCGGGAGGAATCGCGCTGATCGCTCTGGGGGTTCTGCTGGTTTTGAGTTTTATCTCTTATAACCCGGCTGATCTGCTGAACGCTTCCAGGTCCGCCAATTATATAGGGATTGTGGGGGCTTATCTGGCGCAGTACCTGTTCGATTTCCTGGGAGTGACCTCTTATCTGCTGCCCCCCCTGGTTTTTATCGGGGGAATCGCCATTTTCCAGGGCAAGGAGACCATTTATACGCCCTGGCGGCTGATCGGCTGGCTGGCCGTTTTTCTGACGGTCAGCCCGTTTATTCAGCTGATCGCCCCCCAGGCCCCCATTACTATCTGGGGCATAAATTTCCAGTTTGCCGGAGGGCTGACCGGCGATTTTCTGACCAAGCAATTCCTGCTGCCCAATTTCAACCGGGAAGGGGCTTATCTGATTACGGTTACCCTGTTTATCACCGCCTTTATGCTGGTAACCGAATTTTCCCTGTATATCGCGCTCCGCTCGTTTTTGCTGTTTCTGGGGAATCTGGTGCAGAGCGGCCTGGAAAACCGCCGGGAAAGAGCCGGGGAGCGCAAAAAAAGAAAGGAACAGGAAGCAGTCCAGGCCGCTCAGGCGGCTAAGTTGCTGGAAAAGGAGAAAGAGCCGACCGAGCTGAAGCTGGTCAAGGTCGATAAATCTCCTGAGCCGGCCGAGCTGGAGAAGAAAGAACCTGAGGAGAAACCGGCCCCAACCGGTGGTATTCCCCGGCGGATCGACACCCCCAGGGAAAAGATGGCGGATAAAGCGGAACTGGCTGGAAATTTACCGCCCGGTTTTCCGGCCAGAACTAATTTTAAATTGCCGGGCATCGATCTCCTGGATAAGGTGGAGCACGACCAGGACTCCGACCGGGACGAGGTCTTGATTGAAAAGGCGAAAATTTTGCATGACAAGCTGGCTGAATTCGGGGTGAGGGGGGAAGTGACCGCTTATCATCCGGGGCCGGTCATTACCCGGTTTGAGTTCAGACCGGCCCCGGGCATTAAAATAAACAAGATCTCCACCTTGTCCGATGATCTGGCCCTGGCCATGAAAGCGATGTCCGTAAGGATCGTGGCCCCGGTTCCGGGAAAGTCGGTGGTGGGGATCGAAATCCCCAATGATCAGCGCCAGACGATCTACCTGTGGGAATTGATCGCTTCCAAGCGCTTTCAACAGGCCCGGAAAGCCTCCCAGCTGACCCTGGCGGTCGGCAAGGATATCGCCGGGGAGGTGTATATCTCGGATCTGGCCAAGATGCCTCATCTGCTGATCGCCGGGTCTACCGGCGCCGGCAAGAGCGTGGGCTTGAACTCGTTTATTCTGAGCATCCTGTTCAATGCCCTGCCCAGCCAGGTAAAGATGGTCATGATCGATCCCAAGATGCTGGAGTTGGGGATTTATAACGGCATTCCCCATTTGCTGGTTCCCACCATCACGGACGCGGTCAAGGCTTCCAACGCCCTGGCCAACATGATAAAGGAGATGACCGACCGCTATGAGAAGCTGTCCCGGTTCGGGGTGCGCAACCTGGCTCAATTCAATAAACTGATGCTCCAGAAACAGGGTGCGGATAAAAACGACGGCCTGTTTCAGGAACTTCCCCAGATAATTATCATTATCGACGAGTTCGCCGACCTGATGATGGTGGCGCCCAAGGAGGTGGAGGGGTATATCACCCGGCTGGCCCAGATGGCCAGAGCGGTCGGAATTCACCTGATCATCGCCACCCAGCGGCCGTCGGTAAATGTCATCACCGGTCTGATCAAGGCTAATTTCCCCTCCCGGATGTCTTTCCGGGTTTCCTCCAAGGTCGATTCCCGCACGATTCTCGATGTCATGGGAGCGGAAAAGCTGCTGGGAAAAGGGGATATGTTGTTCATGGGGCCGGGAGCGATTCATCAGACCCGGCTGCACGGGGCCATGGTTACCGAAAGGGAGGTCAAGGTAATCGTAAAATTTCTGGCTGACCAGGCGGAACCGGAATATGACGAAAGCATCCTGGAGGAGCCGGAAGAAAAGTCGAACGGCAAGGAACCGATCGTATCATTGAAAGGCGGCTCATCCGACAATTACGATAAGATGTATGACGAAGCCCCGGAGTTCGCCGTGCAGAGCGGGGAGGTTTCGGTGTCGATGATCCAGCGCCGGTTCCGGATCGGTTATAACCGGGCGGCCAACATCGTGGAGCAGATGGAGCGGGACGGGATCGTGGGACCTTCGGACGGGAGCAAGCCCCGCAAGGTGTTGGCTTCAGGCACGGATTAAAGAACCATCCCCTTGGGAACCACTCTTATCCCCCCCTCGGATATCTTGAAACGCTTTATATCCTCCTCCCAGTTTTCGCCGATGACCGTGTGCCGGGGAATCTTGACATATTTATCGATAATGGTGTTTTTGATTCTGCTGTAACGGCCTACCTCCACCTGGCTGAACAGCACCGAGTTCTCTATTCTTGAGTAACTGTGAATCTTGACGTTGGGCGAAATGATCGAATGCTTTACCCAGCCCCCGCTGACAATCGCTCCGGGGGCGATCATCGAATCCAGGGTTATCCCGATTCTGGGGGGATGGCCCTCGTGTTCCGGCGGCCTTTCCTGAGCGAAAACCGTTTTGGCTGGCGGAGCCTGAATCTGGTAGGTTCTGATCGGCCAATAGGTGTCGTAAAGGTTGAAGACCGGATCGACATTAACCAGATCCATATTGGCGTTCCAGTAGGCGTCGATGGTGCCCACGTCCCGCCAGTATTTGGCCTCCTTTTTATTCTCGTCTTTGAAATTATAGGCGTAAACCGGAAGGTTTTTCGCCACCAGTTTGGGAATGATGCTTTTCCCGAAATCATGCTCGCTGGTTTCATCACAGCTGTCATTTTCCAGGGCCTTGTATAACAGCTCAGCGTTGAAAATATATATTCCCATAGAGGCAAAGGAATGAGCCACGTCATGGGGCAGCGAGCTGGGCGAATCAGGCTTCTCCTGAAAACCGCTGACCCGGAAATTTTCGTCCACCTCGATAATGCCGAACCCCCGGGCTTTGGCAGTGGGAACCTCAATGGCGGCGATGGTCAAAGCCGCGCTCTTTTCCAGATGGAAATTCAACATCTCCCCGTAATCCATTTTATAAATGTGGTCTCCGGAGAGAATCAGGATATTCCGGGGGTTCTCCATCCTGATATTGTACAGATTCTGATAAATGGCGTCCGCGGTTCCCTGATACCATTTGTTGTTAACCCTTTGCTGAGGGGGGATGCAGGTAATGAATTCACCGAGATCCGGGGAGAGGATATTCCAGCCCAGCCGGATATGACGCTCTAAGGAAGATGATTTGTATTGAGAAAGGACATAAACCTGGCGGAGGTTGGAATTAATGCAGTTGGAAAGCGTGAAATCGATGATCCGGTAAATCCCGCCGAAGGGAACCGCCGGCTTGGCCCGGTCCTTGGTCAAAGGACTGAGACGGTTTCCCTGACCTCCGGCCAGGATTATCCCTAATGTGTCTCTCATTTTTCCTGTTCTGTGATAGAACTTCCGCTATTTTTCCTTATCCCGGTCTATTCATCTGCTTTGCTATGATTCCCGAATTATTCGGGTTAGTAATCAATGGCTGATTTCATCATGTTTTTCATCGGCCACTTCGGAATCCTTCTCTATCTTTTTCTTCATTCTGATCAGATTTTCCGGTAATTGCTGACCGTTCTTTTCATAGTAATCGATCAGGGCGCCGCAGAGGGCTTCTTCCGCCAGCACCGAGCAGTGCATCTTGACCGGGGGAAGGCCGTCCAGGGCCTCGGCCACCTGTTGATTAGAGATCTCCAACGCCTCGTCAATACTTTTTCCGATGACCAGCTCGGTGACCATGGAGCTGGTGGCGATAGCCGCCCCGCAGCCGAAGGTCTTGAATTTGGCGTCCACGATCCTGTCGCCTTCAATCTTGACCCACAGCTTCATGACATCACCGCAGGTGGGGTTGCCCACCTCCCCGACCCCGCTTGGTTCCGTTATCTCTCCCATATTGCGGGGGTTGCGGAAATGATCCATTACCTTGTCGCTATACATCATTAACCCTCATTATAGTATTATTTTTTTGAGAATTGTCTCATCGGGAATTGACACTGATAAAACTTCCTGCAATTTTCCGGAAAAATCGGCGTATTCCACCTCCACCTCACCATCCCCTTCGAAATCGCTGTACCGGGCGCTGATCCCGGCCGCCAAGACTTTCAGAGTATCATCAATCCCCTCTCCCCGAATCAGGGTGAGCGGGCCGGGGATATCCTTTACCGTAAAGCGGATGTCCCGCTCCCGGGATAGTTGTTCTATCCGCTTGTTTTCCATCTCGTTGCGGCCTACCACGATTTTTACTCCGGGAGCGGCTCGAAAATGACGCCCCACCTTCAACAGCAGGACATCCGGTACCTTGACCTCCTTTTGGTGGTTAAACAGGTCGCGCAGCCGGCCGGCAAAGGCTTTATCCGTCAGTAAACAACCGCCGGCCGGGCAGGCGTAGTCCACGATCCCGAAATCCCGGGCCATGCTCATCTGTTCCTTTCGGCTGCGGCCTTGAATACTTCCCAGCCGCTCTCTGTCAACGATTTCCTCTTCCTCCATACTGGTACGGGAAAACAGTTTGGCTGACAAAGGCCGGAGCATCCTGCCGGAAAGGCCGGACTCGCGCTCCACCAGGTTCATGGCGTCCATCCGCTGGGACATCGGCCGCTGCCCCAGTACCTCGCCGGTAAACACGAAAGCGGCCCCGATTTCATCCATATATTCTCTGGCTTTTTTGTACATGAAGATCCGGCAGTCCAGGCAGGGGTTCATGTTCTTGCCGTAGCCGTAACGGGGGTGTCTTATCACCTTCAGGTAATCCTCGGCTCCGCTGATTATTTTGAGGGGAAAACCGAACCGGTCCGCCACCTGTTTCGATTCGCAGCGGCCGTGGCGGTTGCAGTTGCAGAAAGGGGTGACAAAATTGAGCGCGGTCACTTCGACCCCCTGCTCCAGCATCATCTTGACCGCCAGGGTGCTGTCCAGCCCTCCGGACAACAAGGCCACCGCTTTACCGGCTTTGGGTAAAGGTTTCGTATCAGTCTTCATCTGTTTCTATGCTACTGCCAACAGAGCCTCGCTGATTTGGACAGCGGTCTTTTTGCCGGAAAGAAGCATTCCTCCGAAGGTTGGTCCCATCCGGGGAAGGCCGCAAATAGTGGAAACCGCCATGCCGCAGGCCATCAATCCCGGGTAGACCTCCCCGGTTTTTTCCACGATCAGGTCTTCTGAGCCTTCCACATCCATGGCTCCCATGCCGGCGATCTCGATTAAATTACGCCGGGCTAAAGACTGAGACACCACGGCGTCGTGTCCGGTGGCGTCCACCAATATCTTTGCTTCTATAGAGATTGGGTCCACACAGGTAATATTCCGGGGCAGGGCGGAAATAGGGGTCCAGTTGATAACCGCGCCCTCAACCCGGTTGTTCCTTAAAACGATATCGTCAAACCTGGTCATATTGAGGAATTTCACTCCCGCGTCACAGGCGGCGGCGATCAATTTGGAACAGGCGTGAGGCCCGTCCGCCACGTACAATCCATCGGACATCTTCTTAACCGGGCAGCCGATCTCTTCCAGCACTTCCTGTCCGGGAGCCCTTACCGTGACCTTGTTCATCAGGAAGCCGCCCAGCCAGAACCCCCCTCCCAGGTAGTTGTTGTTCTCGACCACCAGCACCTGTACTCCGTTTAAGGCCAGTTCCCTGGCCGCTACCAGGCCGCTGGGGCCGGCCCCGATAATCACCGCCTCATTCCTGATGTGCCGCACCATCTCAGTGGCGAATTCAGTTACGATCGCCTCAGTTACGTCCCCCTCTGAGGCTCTGTCAAAAATTGCCATATTATTCTCCATCTAATTTTATGGGTGTCTTGGAAAAAGTACCCTTATGAAACAACGAAAAGATGCTATCACACAAACCTTTAACAGGTCAAGTTGGCACAAGAGTAAAGTCCATATCCCAGATTAAAGGATATGCTATTGACTTTATAAGGTAAAAACGGTATGTTTGTTTTTTTGTTAAAGATAAAGGAGAAGTGTTAATGCAATGTTCTGTTTGCGGTCTGGAGAATCCGGCCGGTCAAAAAACATGTTCCAGATGTTCAAACGTTCTCAGCGGACAGGCTGAGCCGGCTGCCGTGCCAGGCGCTCCCGCCGCTAACGCGGATACTCCCGCTCCTAAAGCTGCCGCCGCTCCTGCGCCTGCGCCTCCGGCCGGAACTCCGGCTGCTGCTGCACCTCAACCTCCGGCCGGAACCCCCGCGGGAATTCCCCCTGCTGCCCAGATCTCAAAATACAGTTTCCCTGACCAGTCCGGCACCGCTGAAATTTTTGTGGGGAGAGAAGGGACCTCCGATACCAGCCTGTTGACCGCCGGCCTGATCGGGCTGGTCATTACCGCCTTGTGGTACGTGGCCGTTCTGCCCCTTTTTGAGGGAACATACTTTAATGAACTCTTTGTCCTGCGGGGAGCTATTCCTTATCCCCTTACGTACTTCTTCTTCTGGGTTATGACGATGGTCTTTTTCAAGGTGGGCAAGATGGTTTCCCAAAAGAAGGCCTTTAAGATGAAATTACTGCCCGACGATGCTGAGATGATTACTCCGGAAAGCGTCAACCAGATTTTGGACAGTATCTCCAAACAGGTAAAGAGATCTCCGAAAGAAAAGATCCTGGTCAACCGGATCTGGATTGCTCTGCAGAACTTTCAGCACACCAACAGCCTGGAGAGCACCACCGATCTTTTAAGTTATCAGGCGGATATCGATATCGGTATCCTGGAAACCACCTATGTGATGATCAACCTCTTTATCTGGGCTTTGCCGATCTGGGGGTTTCTGGGAACGGTGGTGGGAATCGGGGGGGCCATCTCCGGGTTTACCAAGGTTATTCAGTCATCGGTGGAGATGAGCGCCATCAAGGACGCCCTGTCTGTGGTGACCGGCGGTCTGTCCACCGCTTTCGACACCACCCTGCTGGGGCTGGTGTGCGCGATGATCGTCATGTTTATCAGCACCCCGCTGAAAAAAATGGAGGAAGAACTGCTCTCCAAAGTGGAAGAGTATATCCTGAACAACCTTATCCATAAACTGCAGGCGGCCAAGGTGGACCTGGAGGTAAAGGTCAAGCCCGAGGAGATGGAAGAACATCTGATTACCGACGTGGAGCAGGCCAAGAATTTCAAGGATATCATTCAACAGGCTTTTAAGAGCAATGTCGAGCTGCTTACCGGCGCTTTTAAATCGATGCAGGAAGGGGTTTCCTCCGTAATGCAGGAGATTTCCGATCAGACCTCCGGGATTACCGAGAAAATGAGCGGTATACCGGAGACGGTGAAGGCGTTCGAGGGAAGCATAAACGCCTTCGGCGACAAAATCGCCGAGGTCGCCAGCCAGCAGAGCGAACTGGTGTCAGGCATGAATGAAAACCTGAATAACCTTTCTCCCTTAATGGACGCGGTTACCAAAATAAGTAAAAATCTGGCCGAAGAGCGGGAGATTTTTAATAAAAACGTGGACAGCTGGATGAAGAATCTGGAGAAAATGGGCTCCGGGTTTACCGAGGAGATGAGCGAGGAGCGCAAGCAGCTCAGCCAAAGCCTGGAAGACTGGGCGCTCAAGTGGAATGAAGTGACCAATCAATTAGGGGAGACCTCGGATAAGACCCTCGGCCAACTCAGCGAAATGGGAGGGGTCTTCCAGGGTATATCGGAAAAACAGGACGAGATTATAAACGGTCTCGGTTACAATGTGGAACAGCTTTCCAATACCGACACCCAGTTCCAGAGCGCTCTGGAAGCTATCTCCACCCTGCTTTCCAATCAGGAAGAGATGATAGGCGGTGTAAACCAGATCCTTGAACAACAGACGACCTCTGATTCCGGTTTCAAGGAAACTCTGGGCGGAATCAATCAGAGCCTGGGCAGTCTGGTCGCGCCTCTGGAGAATCTGGCCAAGCCGCGCAAGGTGCGGTTAGTCGAAGAATAATGGGGATTCAATAGATGTCACGCAGAAAAAAAGAAAAGGCCAGCGTATCTCTTTTCTCTTTCCTGGACATTCTCACGTTCTGTATCGGGAACCTTATTCTTATTCTTATCAGTATTACCCTGATCTCCTCGGAAAGCGACATCAAGGATGTTCTGATCAAGGTAAAATCGGAAAACATAGAATTAGGCAAAGAGGCGGTTTATATTGAAGTAAAGGAGGATAAGGTGGTGGTGCTGCCGGAGATGGAAGAAACCCCTTTACGGAAACTCGATCAACCCGGATCTCCTTATATGAGACTGCTGGAAAGCATGAACCGGGAAAAGAAAGATCTTATCTATGCTATCCGGCCCCGGGGAATTCTGACCTTTAAGAAGGCGAGAAGCCTGGCGGAAACCAGGTCTTTTGATATCGGGTATGAGGCGATCGACACCGGCTGGAACATCAAGATAAAGTAACCTACTCATTTATTCGGTGATTTATGGCGCGCGGCAAGGGTGACGAAGAAGTTCTCCAACTGGACTCCTTTCTGGATATCATTACCAATACTATTGGTATCCTGGTACTGATGTGCTGTATGACCGCCATTAATATCAATGATATTACTTATATAGTCCGCACCCCGTTTATCCATCATTCCACGAAAATGCCGGTTTTCTTCGAGTGCCGTAACAACCATGTTTCCCATATAGATAAAGAGGATATCGAAGCCAAAATAAACATGCGGATTAACGAACTCAGTAAGAACAATGATCAATTGACCCCGGGCAAGATCCTGTCTTTGCTGGAAGGGGAGAAAATAGGCAATGAATATTACCACCTGGATCTGCCGAAATTGTTTCTGGAGA
Source organism: bacterium (assembly GCA_046757225.1). Lineage (GTDB taxonomy): Bacteria > SZUA-182 > SZUA-182 > JBHHXV01 > JBHHXV01 > JBHHXV01. The sequence continues at coordinate 1,428 of JBHHXV010000046.1, read as the reverse complement.
ATATCTTTGTTTTAATTCCCCGGGCCGCTGAAATTGGGGCAACCAGCAGTGATTTGAAAAAACCTTCCTCGTCCCTTAATCAGATGGCCATGTCTCTTGACCGGGAAAAATTCTTTGCTTTTTTCCTGGTTCGTCCCGACAGTTTCGAGGTTTACCGGGCGGCCCGCAAGGTATTCTGGGACAACAGCATAGAGGTTGGCTGGGAACCGCTGGAATCCGGTAAATTCATCTCTTTCGGCCAACAGGGCAGAAAGCCGAAGATCGATTAACGGTCATTACTATGACTTTTTCCTTCCTGAACCCCCTTCCTTTAACAAAAGATCCCAAAGCATTAGGAAAACTCGGAGAAAAACTGGCGGGAAGGCTGTTAAAAAAATCCGGCTATAAGATTCTTCAGAAGAATTATCGCTGTCCTCTGGGAGAAATAGACCTGATCGCTTACCAGGGAGACTGCCTGGTTTTTGTGGAGGTTAAGACCAGGAGCGGTTACGCTTACGGCGGTCCCCTCGCCGCTCTTACTAAGAAAAAACGGGCCCGGGTGGTCAGGAGCGCTCAATTTTATCTTAAACAAAAGCGGCTCTCCGGCGTAAATTATCGGTTTGACGTGGTTTCCATTGTGAAGGAAGACCGCCGGAAACCGCAGATAGAACATATCAGGAATGCCTTTGGAGGGTAGTAAATTGTTGCTGGCCATGTATGAAAAGATGCGGTCTCGTTTCGGTTTTCTTGACTGGTGGCCGGGGGATTCTCCTTATGAAGTGTCGGTGGGCGCCATTCTTACCCAGAACACCGCCTGGAGCAATGTGGAAAAGGCGATCGGTAATTTAAAGGCCAGGAGGTGGCTGGAGCCGGCGGAGATTAGAAAGGTTCCGCTTCCGGAGCTGGCCCGCGTCATCAAACCGGCCGGTTACTTCAACCAGAAGGCGCGGAAACTGAAGATCTGGCAGGAATTCCTGGACGAACGGTACGGGGGGGACCTGCTGAATCTTCAGGAAAAACCTGTGGGGGATATAAGGAATGAGCTGCTGGCGCTTTGGGGGCTGGGGCCGGAAACTGTGGATTCCATTTTATTGTATGCCCTGGATAAACCGGTTTTCGTGGTGGACGCTTATACGAAACGGATATTAAGCCGCCATCGATTGCTTTCCGAAAAAGCGGATTACCACTTGATTCAGCATTTTTTTCAGGAACGGCTTCCTTTGTCCGTGGAGCTGTTTAACGATTTTCACGCTCAGATCGTATATACCGGCAAGTTTTTCTGTAAAACAAAACCGGACTGCCGGGGCTGCCCCCTGTTTTGACCGCAGGAAGATTTCTTGACATAAAAGGCGTAAGAAGATAGCATTGAACAATAATCTGTACACATTGAGATATAACCCGAATAATTCGGGAATCATAGCAAAGCAGATGATATGTTGTTGAAAATAG
>JBHHXV010000045.1:0-12000 GCA_046757225.1 bacterium | reverse complement strand
TAGGAGTTACGCAGTTGACTGATTCATGCTATAAAAAGAATCAACTCACAACTCCTTCCCAGGCTCTGCCTGGGAAGGCATATGTTCGAGGCTCCGCCTCGTATTACTGGAGGCAGAGCCTCCAAAGTATAGGTTCCCAGGCAGAGCCTGGGAACCAGTGCGGACAGCAGGTTACAGTTCAACTGCGTAACTCCTAAAACCATTTCTGATTTCAACAAGATAACGATTGCTTGGTTATGATTCCCGAATTATTCGGGCCAGATAAATGGTAAAAGAAATCTCTAAAAAAATTAAACCAGACCATCTGACGCCGATATTGGAAATTGTCGGTTTTTTTGTGATCTGTTATGTAATCGACACCTTTGTCGCTACTTCTCACCGGGGCTTCAACCACCTCTCTTCCCATCCCTACTGGATTATCGTGATCCTGGTTTCCGCCAGATACGGCCTGGCCGACGGGCTGGCCGCCGCTTTTTTCTCTTCTGTATTTTACTTGTATTATCAAGGAGATGTCGCCTATTCCGGCAATGTGCTGTTAAGTTCCTATAATTACCTGGAACACCCGGTGAACTTCTTTTTAGTGGCGATCGTACTGGGAAAGATCCAGGACAACATGAGAACAAGAGCCCAAATCCAGAAAGAAGAGCTGCATGATATAAATAAGGATTTCGATCTTTTAGCCAGGAATTACCAATTAATTAAAGAAAGTAAGGAACTCATCGAGAAAAGGATCGTGGGGCAGGAATCGACGGTCAACACCATGTACGAAGGGATAAGACGTCTGAAGCATCTCAGGGAAGAGGAAATTTACCCGGCGGTACTGGATCTGATGGAAGAGTATATGAATGTGAAAGAGGGATCGGTTTATATGCTGGAGGGAAACCATCTGCAACTGGTGGCCTCGAAAAACTGGCCTGAGAAAAAGGGCTACCCGAAAAGATATACCACGGAAGACACCCTGTTCAACGATATAGTAATCAGGCAGAGTACCGTGTCGATTAACCGCTGGGAGGATTATAACAAGGCGGGTGATGACCGGGTTATGGTGGTGGCTCCCATCATAGATGAATTTAACAAGCAGACCCTGGGGATGTTAAAAATAGAGGAGATAGATTTCGTAAACCTTAACAGCTCGTCGGTCTTGTTTCTGGAGGTCTTGGCCGACTGGGCTTCATACGCCATAAAAAGCGCCAAGGAATCGCTGGAAGAAGAATTCATCGATAAATTATCAGGCGCCTATATCAACGAGTATTTTCAGATCGCTTTCAAGCGGGAACTGGCTGCCGCCAAGCGGAACAACATTCCCCTTACTATCCTTGTCCTGTCCATTAACGAATACGGCAATATGTTGGAAAACATCCGGTCTTTGGCTATGAAATCAATTGTAAGCATTGTAAAAAACCGCTTCAGGGCTACCGACGTTTTAGCCAGATCTCAGAAAGACGGGTCTTTTCTCCTTCTATTGCCCATCACCCCGGCCGAAGGAGCACAGCGCTGTTTCGACGTCATAAAAGAAGAGGTGGATTTACTGGAGTTCTGCCCTTTTCCCAAAGAGGAAAAGCTGCTTTCCCTTTCCTATAGACAGTTTTCGCTGGAGAACGACGAAATGAGTCTTGAGCAGGTGGCAAAGTTATGAGCAATGCTTTAAGACGGCGTTTTCATATTCCCCCCCTGCTTTTTTTCTATCTGCTTATCATCGCTCTGACCGGAGGCGGCTTTCAATGGTGGGGCTATAGTCTGATAGCCAAGGGCCGGACGGTTCCGGCCCTGGCAGCCTATCTTTTTCTACCGGCAGTCACTCTGCTGATCATGCCTCATCAAAAAGAACGCAAACTGGTGTACAACCTTCTTATTATTCTGGTTCTGGTAAGCGTTCTGTTGGGAATTATAGGGACTATCGGCTGGATTTTCGCTCTGGTTCTCAGCGGTATCGCCTTAAATCCCCTGGATTCCGTCCGGGAGTACAGCGACTACCTTAACCTGAAAGCCAGCCGGCAGGAGATAATGAAAGATATTCTGCTGGAACAAGACCGGGGCGGCAAGGAAGCTGAGAAGGGGGAGCTGGCTCCTTATGTAGATATTTTACACGGAAAGGATATGGAATTAAAATTATCGGTTATTGAAAAATTGTCCCTGGAACCGGGCCCGAAACGGGTTTCCATGTTGAAGACCGCCCTGAGAGATTCTGATAATGAGGTAAGGCTTTCAGCCGCTAATGGCTTGAGAAAAATAGAAGACCGTTTCCAGCAGAAAATCATCGCCTTGAAAAAGGAATGCCGGCTGCTTCCCGCCAATGATCAATTTTTCGCCGAACTGGGCATCACCTACGACGATTACGCGTATTGCGGAATTTTAGACAGAGAAACCAGCCGCTATTATCAGGAACTGGCCATAAAAGCCCTGGCCAAAGCGATATCGATCAATCCCTTCGGGGAAGATTATTACAAAAATCTGGGAAGGACCATGATCCGAATCAATAAAGCCAAAAAAGCGATCAGGGTACTGGAACAGGGATTGAAACTGAATCCTGATTCACAAGCGATCAAGACATGGCTGGCCGAGTACTATTTCAAACAGAAAATGTTTGACAAGGTCAAGAAACTGGCCCGGGAGATAAAGGTGGAACAACTGCCCAACGAACGTATTCAGCATTCGATTTCCTGGTGGGGTCATGGCTGATCAAAAAAGCCCGGAAGCCGATATCGGGATGATTTTCGAGGGATCCTACCCTTACGTAAGCGGGGGCGTTTCTGCCTGGGCGCAGCAGCTGATCGAATCCCTGCCGGAATTCACCTTCACTGTTATCGCCATTCTTCCCGACCGGAAACCCCGGAAACTGAAATACAAGCTTCCGAAAAACATAGTTAACCTGCATCATATCTTTATCTTTGAAGAGGAAAAGCATTATAAAACCTTCGGCCGGAGCGGTTGGAGAAAAACCATCGAGGAATTTCACCTGCAAAGCGGCCAGTCGAACTCCCAATTTTTCACTCACGTGGCCGAATTATTCGGTGGATCCGCCCCCCCGAAACTGGAAGACCTGATCAACTCCAAAGGCTCCTTTGAAATGGTGTCCAGATTATACAGTAAAAACGCTCCGGACGCCTCATTTCTGGATTACTTCTGGACATGGCGGTTTATGCACCTGGGTATGTTTCGGATCATGAAAGCCCCCCTGTTCAACTGCCGCCTCTATCATTCCATCTCCACCGGTTACAGCGGCATGTACGGTTCCCGGTCCAGGATCTTTCATAAACGCCCCTATTTCCTGACGGAGCATGGAATTTACACCATGGAAAGAAAGATCGAAATAGCCCGCTCCGACTGGATCTACGATAAAAAAAAAGAGGAGATCAGGCCGGAAAGAACCCTGGGAATCTTTAAAAACATGTGGATAAGGGCTTTTCGGACCATGAGCCGGATCACCTATGAATTCGCCGATGAAATAATCACGCTCTATCCCAGGAATCAAACCTGGCAGATAAAAGACGGCGCCCAAAAAAACAAGCTGCGGGTCATTTACAATGGTATTGATTTCGATCATTATCACGCTTACAGTAAAGAGCGTCTTCCCAGCCGGTTCAATATCGTTTTAATCGGACGGGTAGTGGCGATCAAGGATATTAAAACCTTTATTCGCTGTGTTAAAATTCTGAGTAATCATATACCGGAGTTGAAGGCTTTCATCATAGGACCGACCGAAGAGGAGCCCAAGTATTACCAGGAGTGTCTTCAACTGGTGAATCTCTTCGGAATAAAAGATATTATAGAGTTTACCGGCAAGGTTGACGTGGTAGAATATTACCATAGGATGGATGTGCTGCTGCTCACCAGTATCAGCGAAGCCCAGCCGCTGGTAATCCTGGAAGCGAACGCCGCCGGAATCCCGGTGGTATGCAGCAATGTGGGGGACTGCCGGGAACTGCTGTACGGCCGGCCGGGCCCGGACCGGGAAATAGGGCAGAGCGGTTTCGTCTTCAGCATGGCTAACCCTGAGCAGGCCGCCAACCAGGTCACCACTTTACATAAAGACCTCAAGCTCTACAAACGCTTTTCCCAGGCCGGGATTAAAAGAACCGGAATGTTTTACAAGAAAGAATACCAGATAGACAGTTACCGCAAGCTGTACAATTCTTATTTACAGGAGAAAACCTGATGGCGGGAATAGGGTTTGAACTGGAAAAGATACTGGATCGGGGAACCCTCAGCAGTTCATTGCAGGGATATTTTTACTCCGCGATTATCAACTGCGGGCCCTGGTTGTTTACCATCATCGCTCTTTCCCTGCTGGGAACCAGTATCGAAAACTTTTTAACGTACCACCAGACCGCCGTTTTAAGGGGAACGATAATATACGTTTTCTGTTATTCGCTGATCTCGACCAGCCCTCTCAGCATGATAATCACCAGGCACCTGTCAGACCTGATCTACCAGAAGAAGGAACACAAGATCATCGGGGTGTTCATATCGTCTACCGTCCTCCTTTTCCTGATACAAACCATGATCGCCGTTCCCTTCTTTATGATGCTGGACGGGCGCTGGTTTTACCGGCTGAACGGTTTTTCCAGTTACCTGCTGGTCTGTTATATCTGGCACCTTATGGTCTTTATTTCCGCTGTCAAAAAATATAAAAGCGTGGTGGTCGCTTTTGGAACAGGTATGCTCGCCGCTTTGATTCTGGGCGACCTGATCGGCCGGAAATACGGTCTTACCGGGGTTCTTTTCGGCATGAACCTGGGGCTGGCCATAATAGCGTTCAGTTTAACCGCCCGGGTTTTCCTGGAATTCAACGACCCGATGGAATGGGATTTCTCTTTTATGAGATCCTTTTCCCGCTACTGGGAGCTGGCGGTCTTCGGATTTTTCTATAATCTCGGTATCTGGATCGATAAGATAATATTCTGGTATTCCCCCACCGGGGAACAGATCAATAATTTATTATACTACCATCATCCTTACGACTCGGCCATGTTCCTGGCCTACCTGACCGCTATCCCCTCTCTTTCCTTTTTCTTTGTGGCGGTGGAAACAAAATTCTACCGCAGCTACCGGTCATTCTTCCAGAACATTCTGGAAAAGAGAAACCTGCGGGAAATACAAGCCTCTCATTCGGCCATGAAAAACACTATGAACAAAAGCTTTGTCACCATGTCTCAATTTCAGCTGGTGGCCTCCCTGATCGCCATCTTTATGGCTCCCAAGTTTATCGATGCTTTCAACATGAATTGGACGCAAATCTACATATTCCGTATCGGGGTACTGGCGGCCATGCTGCAGGTGTTTATTTTACTGGGATGCGTCATGATCTTTTATCTTGATTTCCGGAAGGACGCCATGTTGGTCGGCCTGGTCTTATTCGCCTCCAATCTGATCTTCAGCCGGTGGAGCCTGGGAGCGGGATTCGAGTATTACGGTTACGGTTATTTCTTCTCCACCCTGCTTACGCTGGCAGTCACTTTACTCCTTCTGGCTTACCGATTCAAGAATTTCACCTACCTCACCTTCTGCCGCGCTTGAAGCCGGGGGCCATGCAGAATAAACCCTCATTCGATCTCTACCGGATAATCGGTCTGGGAGGATTAAGCCTCTTTCTGGTCTTTCCTTACTGCCGATTACTCTCCCAGAGGATATTTTTCCAGGTGATTATCCTCGGTCTACTGCTCCTGTCCCTATTCTGGTGGAACCGCTTTTCCGCTCATGAACAAGCGGAAGATACCAGCCGGCAGCCACCTGCCGTAAACGACTACCTGTTCTGTCTTTCGGCTGTCCTGTTTCTCTTCTGGTTTCATCAGAAATTTCTTTCCGCCCCCATTTCCTGGCGCGGCGATGAACATTACCACATTGACTGGGCTCAGAATATCCTGGACGCTTTCGCCGGCAACAAAACACTACTCGCTTCCCTGGCGGGGGTAACGGTCACCGGCTTGCTGCTGCGTAAAAGAATCAAGGGAAAACCTCATTACCAGGTTATACTGATCGGTACGCTGTCTCTGATCCCCTTGTCATTGAAACCTTACATCAACCACCGCCTGGTCAGATTTCCCCCTCTGATCCTGGTAACGGAAAACCTGTTTGCCAATCCCCTGTTCTCAGCCGTGTATTCCGAGTTCGCCCACCGCCTGACCGTATTCATCCCCTACCTGTCGATCTTCCTGTTTTCCTTTGCCATTGTCCGCACCATGAAAATAAAGCCCCCCCTGCTCTATCTGCTCCCGGCGGCCATCATTACCACCCCTTTACTGTATTACCACGCAACCATAGTCTATCCGGAAATGCTGGTGATCATGATCCAGTTCTGGGTGATGTTTAAAATATTCAAGCAGGAGAAGATAACCCCGCCCTTTTTATTTGAACTGGCCGCCCTTTCTTCCGTAACGGGAACGGCAAAGATAAACGCCCTCCCCTTTCTTCTGTCGGTCTTCGTCTTTATCGCGATTAAAATCGCCGGCAACCAAGATATTTATCGTGATTTACCGGGCCGGGAAAAACGCCGGCTGATATTAAAGTCGGGCTATCTGATATTTCTTCCCATCTCCCTTTATTTGTTTTTTCGAATAGCGAGCGGGGACCCCAGACCATACGCGTTTGAATTCGGCAACCTTTTTACTTTGAGCACGTATCACACTTACTGGTCAGCCATTCAGCAGCAGCTGACCATCCCTTTCTTTGCCTTTTCCTGCCTGGGGCTGATTTATCTGGCGTTTTCCCGTAAATGCCTTAACGCGGTTCTGGCGGCATGTTTGAACCTGACTTTTTATTTTATGCTGGTTACCCCGGTGAAGGCGCTGTATATTGGTTACAGCCGCTACATGCTGCACTTTTTACCGACCTTTTATGTGGGAATAGTCGGATTTGGCTTATTAATAACTGATGTTTCCAGTAAGATAAAGATGCATCGATACGTCTCTTCTCTTTTTTTACTGGCAACCATAGCATTCAATATCTACGCTTCCCCCAGGGATTTCCGGAACCGGTCAAACTGGGGAAATTACAACTATGATACCGCCGAGTACTACCTGCCTTATCCTCAAACGATTAAATATATTTCTCTGAACTATACCGAAAATACTACCTTTATGGCCAGGAGCACCTACTATTATGATTTTCCCTACTACCTGGTAAAGTTTGGCCTGAAACCAAAGTTTTGCACCCAGCTGGTGGATAAGAGATCAACGCCTCCGAGAAAATTCAGCATAGATGATCTGAATAATTCGATTAAATTAGCTAAAAGGAAGAAGTTTGACCTGTTCTTGCTGCAAAACCTGTATAGCGCCGTTCCCATAAAAGATAATCTCCCGAACGCCACGTTCATAAAAAGATTTACCCTGGGAGAACACTGTCTTGACTTATATGAATTGATGAACAGACGGAAACCGGTGTGGGTAGATTTATTCAGAAACTATCAAGGATAAACCGGCTGATCTCCGAAATCTCGGAGATCCCGGCATCTGGCCGGTTGGATAAGAAGAAGGCGTCGTCATAGGTATGCATCCCCTCCAGCCCCGGCGAACGCCCGAAAATTTCCGGCCGTTTGACCGAGCCTTTAAGGTCGTAGCCATGGTGAGAAAGCAGCACCAGGTCGGGAGCGTTTTCCTGACAGGGGCCTTGATAAAGTTCTTTTCCGGGAAAGACTTTCCGCAAAACCGGGTTTCCCTGGGAATCAACCCATGCCGTTAACTTAGCCGATAGCTCTTCCAGCAATTTATGGGATTCTCCTCCCACTTTTCCCTTGGGGTATTTTCCTTTCCGGTTGATATAAATACGGGAGGGGTCCAGGGCAAAGGCCCGGCTCTCCGGGGATAACTCATTAAGCGAAGAAGGGTTGTCGGTCTCGAAATTAAGATATCCCTCTTTCTTCAACCAACTGTTCAGGTAGACCTCATGTTTTATCAGGGTAAAGCCATGATCGGAAAGCATGAAAAAAGTGGTGGCATCATCGATACTGTCCAGCACCTGACCGATATATCGGTCAATCCGGCGATAGAAATCGAGAAAATCCTCATGATGGGGATGGCTTTCATCCTCGAAAGCGGACAGGCAGAAATGATGGAGACGGTCGGTTTCGGTAATTACCCCGATAAACAGATCCCACTGCTCGTTATTCCGGAAATACTGGAAGGCCTCGATCCGCTTGTCCAGGTTGTAATTTATCGCTTTAAACAGCTCATCAGCCGAATCCCGGGCTTTCAGGAAATCGATATCAGCCTGATACCCTATTCTTTTAAGATACCGGTAGGCCGGGTCAGGATAGGTGGCTTTCCGTAGATCAACCGCCACAAAACCGGCGGTCAGGATTCCGTTTAAAGCCGGAGCCGGGTATGAGGAGGGGATATTTAAAATGATCGAGCGTTTTCCCTGTTTTTCCAGCTTCTGCCAGATAGTTTCCGCCTGGATGTCTTTGAAATTGGGAAACCGGAAATCATAGGTGCCCGGTTTCAGCTCAATAAACCCGTAGATGCCGTGAACGCTGGGGTCCTCCCCGGTCATGAAGCTGCTCCAGGCTACGGATGATATTTCCGGCAAGGAGCTATTAATACTACCCCTAGTACCACTATCACATAAACTGGCTATATTGGGGAGGTCTCCCCGGGAGATTAATGTATCGATCAAGGTACAAGGAACTCCGTCCAGACCGATCCCCAACACCTTTTTCCGTCTGGATTTTTTAAATATCTTCAACATCAGGGTATCTACAGATATCCCAGGGCTTCCAGGCGGTTTTTGATCTTTTCTTCATCCTCGGGAGAGTAATCTTCATCGCTGGCGGGAATGCAGCCGAAACCCTCCAGTTTCCGCACAATCTTTTCAACCGATTCCTCCACTGTTTCCTTATCCGTCTCCGCCACGATTTCCGGGTCCAGCGGCTCTTCATAAGGATCGGAAATCCCGGTAAAGCTCTTGATTTCGCCGGCGATCGCTTTCTTGTAAAGTCCTTTGACATCTCTTTCTATACAGATATCGAGCGGACATTTTACAAACACCTCCATAAAATCCCCGATCAACTCCCGGTTTTCGTTCCGGATGTTGCGGTAGGGGGAAATGGCCGATGCGACCACTATCACTCCATTGCGGGTAAGCAGATCGCATACGAAACCGATCCTGCGGATATTGGTATCGCGGTCCTCCTTGCTGAACCCCAATCCCTTGCTTAAATTGGTTCTTACTATGTCGCCGTCCAGCATTTCCAGCCTCTTGATTCCCCTCTCCTTGAGTTTTTCCGCCAAAGCGTGGGCTAAAGTCGTTTTGCCGGCGCCGGATAACCCGGTAAACCATATAGTACAGCCTTTTTCCAATCGTTTTCTCCTTACTTGATTGATATTGCCTTACCCCGCATATCGCCGGGTATCGGCACCTTTAACAATGACAAAATAGTTGAAGAGACATCATATATTTCCAGGTTGTCCCTCCTGTCAGCCGACCGGTCGCTTCCGGCTTCCCAGCCGATGAACATACCGTATTGGGAGTGGTTGGCGTCGTCGGGGCCGGTGTCGTTTTCAAATATGTGCAGAGCGGAATTGCCTACCTTCCCCTGAGACCGCCAGCTGAGATTTCCTAAATAGACGATTAAATCCGGAGGAATGCCTTTACATGGCCCGTAAACCTCATGAGGCTTGTATACTACCGTGCCCAGCGGCTCGCCTTTTTCGTCCCGGGTGGCCTTCAGCAGTTCCGCCAGTTTATCGCGCTCCGTCTCATACTCTCCCCCGGGAATGACCCCTCTCGGTTCTCTACCCCTCACATTCATGAAAACGCGGGCGTAATACCCCCCCTCGCTCCAGGCCTTTGTCTTTGACCAGTCTATTTTATCATAAGAAAGCGGAACCGGCTCCGCCGGTTTTTCTTTTAAGATAAGATATCCCTGTTCAATCAGCCAGTCATTGATGCAGAAGCCACCCACCATGCTCTGAGCGCCGTGGTCGGAAACCGTGATCACCGAGGTGCCCGGGTCCAGCAGTTCCATGATTTCTCCGATCTGCCGGTCAAGGTAGATATAATAGTCTAAAATCGCCGGCTCGTATTTATGCCCCGGCTGGTAGAGGCGGTGGCCGGGGTCGCTGAAACGCCAGAAACCATGATGGATCCGGTCAACCCCCATCTCCACGAACATAAAGAAATCCCACTCTCTGTTCTTCAAATAGCGCTTAATTACCTTGAAGCGGTTTTCCGTCATCCGGTAAATATCTTTTAGCAGGCGGTCTTTATCGTCAGTCCGGAAGTTTTCCACGTCGATTATATAATCTTCCAGTTCCCGCTTGATTTCGGGGGGATGGGTAAAAGGGGATTGTTTTCCGGGGGTGAGAAAGCTGGATACCATTATACCGTTGATCACCTGCGGCGGATAGGTCTGCGGAACCCCGATGACGATTGATTTCAGCCCCACTTCAGTGAGAATATTCCAGACCCGTTTTTCTTTGACGCTGCTGGAATTGGCGAAAAAAAGCTGGTCATAAGAATAATTTCTACGGTTCCGAAAGCCGTAAATGCCGAGCTGGCCCGGATTCTTGCCGCTCAACATGCAGCTCCAGGCCGGAACGGTTATGGGAGGAATAGTGCTTTTCAGCGGGCCGTAAACTCCGTGAGAAAACATTTTCCGAAAATTCGGCAGCCGATCTTTCCAGCGGTCAAACACCAGAGAAGGCTCGGCACAGTCCAGACCGATAACCAACACTTTATTCATTATTATAATTCCTAATCAGCATCAAGAGCGCACCTGAACCCGACATCCATGTAGGGGTTTTCCGGGATACCGGCCTTGCGGTTGGCCGAGCGGTAAAAAAAGGCGGTATTATAGTGTCCGGGGTTATCGTAACTTCCTCCTTTAATGACCCTCATACCCTTGTTATAGTTCTCGTCCCGGTAGGCGCTGCCTTTAAATGGTGCGAATATATCGGCTGTCCATTCAGACACGTTGGCCGCCATTCCTCTTACCCCAAACGGGCTGACATCAAAAGAGGAGATCTGGTCTATCGGGTAATATTCCCCTATGCCGGTCAATTTCTTTTTGAACCAGCTGTCTCCCCAGGGGAAAATTCTGCCCCTGGTTCCCCGGGCGGCCTTTTCCCATTCCGCTTCGGTGGGAAGACGCTTGCCCGCCCAGGCGGCATATGAGCGGGCATCATTCCAGGATATGAAGATAACCGGATGCCTGCTCCATTTCAGCAGATCGAATTTCTTCCAGTAAACAGGCCGTGAATGGTGGGTAGCCAGCAGGAATTCATTATACTGCTCATTGGTAACCTCGTATTTGTCGATGTAATATCCCGGAATAGATACTTTGTGCTTCGGTTCCTCCCGTAAATACGGGGCATCGACGTTTTTGGAAAATCTGGCCCCCTCCTCCGGGTCGGTTCCCATGATAAAATCCCCGGCCGGGATATAAATCATATCATTATATTTCTTTGTAGGGGGAGTTTCCGGCGATAATTTCTTTTTATTTCTTAATAAGACATAAAGAAATGATATGAATATAATAAGCAGGAGAACCAGTATCCTCGTGAATCTGCTTTTAATCTTCAACTCAGAACTGGATGGAAAGCGAGGCTTGCCCTCTAGCTTCGCTGGGAACAGTGCTGCCCCCGATTCTTTGAGTGTCAGGGCTCATAGCCGCTCCGATATCCGCTCTAACCAACCAGAGGTTTACTCCCACACCAGCGGTCAAAACGAGCTGGTCATGTTTGGTGTTATCCCCGATATTGGAATACCCCCCCAACCTGAACATCAGGAAATTAAACGCTTTCAATTCCATACCGGCGGATAACAGTCGGGAGTAATAACCGTCATACGCCGATCTGTTTCTGGTAACATCCATATCCACGGCCAGAGTAAACCACCCGCAGGGAACATAGGCCACCCCGGCCCGCATCTGGGGGTCGATGGCAAAATGCTTGAGCCCACTGTTTTTATCGACACTGAAGGTTGGTCGGTTGACGTTCCGGGCGACCAGTCCCATTCTGAGCTGAGGTATCCTCCCCATAATACCCAGGTCCACCCCGTAAGAGC
>JBHHXV010000044.1:0-12071 GCA_046757225.1 bacterium | reverse complement strand
ATAAGATGCGGCAATCCCTGCTTGATTTGCAGTCACTAATAAAACCCGGTGAAAGAAAATCACAACCGGTTGACACCCCCGCTGCCGAGACCGAGGCCCTCTTTCCTCCTGATCCGGGCTGGCCGGTCAAAGAGGTGCAAGAAAGCCCGGTTCCCGTTCAGGAACCACTGTCAGATCCGCCTGCCGGGGACAACCCTCTTATTGATTCTTCAAATCAGGGACGGCTTGAAGAAAACCGGCTCTACCTTGAGCTGGCGGCCGAGATTCCGGATTCGGCGGACCGGCTCAGCTATATCCAGTCTCTGCGCGACCTGCAGGCCGAGTCGCCCACCACTAAAATAGCGGCCGCTCAGAGCCTGGCCAAGTGGCCTGTTCCCACCACCGAGAACTCTTTGATTTCCGCCTGGAAAATCGAGAAAGATTCTAAGGTAAGGATGGAAATAATCGAGCTCTTGAAAATACAGAACAGCGGTAAGATCCTGATCGCCTTTCAGGAGTTTCTCCAAAGACCTGACCCCAGGTCGCAGCTGGCGGCGCTGGAAGGGTTCAACCGCTACGGCTCTGACGAGGGAATGCGTTCGATTGTCAAAGCCCTGAGAAGCGAACATCAGATGGTCCGCCGCCGGGCGGTGACCTATATAGGCTGGAGCATGCACAGGAAGGCGTTGCCGGAACTGGTCAAGTTGTTAAGGGATCCCAGCGCTTATGTCCGCAAAACCACGGTAATGGTGGTGGCCTCTTTCGGCGACCCTTCCTCTGTCCTGTTCCTGCTGGACGCTCTGGACGACCAGGACCGGTCGATCCGAACCCTGGTTTATAAAACATTAAAGAATATGTCGGGAAAGGATTTCGGCTATGACCCGGGAGCCGATCATCACCAGCGGCTGGAAGCGATTATTGCCTGGAAAAGGTGGTGGAGGGCCAATGAGCGGACCTTGAAGTTAAGGCCGCTGGAACCGGCAGCCGAGCCGCCGGATCGGGAAGTCGCCGCCGCCAGGAAAGAAAAGCAGGAAGAAGCCGGGCCTGAAACCGGCAAGGTTCCCCGGAGCCCGGCCGGTGAAAAAAAGACAGTTGTAAAAACAGCGCCGCAAATCAGGCCGCCGCGGTCGCCAAAACCGGCGGCGGCTCAGGCCGCAGCAGCCGGGAAAAAGGCGGCGGATGCCGGGGCGCTTCCCAATGGGTCACTGGAGCAGAAGATGTACGAGATCCTGCTGAAAAAACCGACCAAGGGAATGACTATCCAGGATATCGGGTCATCCCTGAACCTCCCCTGGCAGAAATTAATCCAGAAAACCGGTCTGCTGCAAAAAACCGGCTGGATATATAAGGATCAGAATCATCATCTTTTTTTTCCGGTTCTAAAATAGCCCGAATAATTCGGGCGTAGTAACCGGTGAATCGGTATTTATTTGAAAAGCGGAACCTTTTTATGAATAGACCGGGTTAAGTTATTTTGGAGAAAAATATGTCTGAAGAACTGAATTATAAGGAAACCAAGGAATCTCACGGTTCCACCGGTGGGGAAACACCGGAACATACCGCTCCCCCCTCCGGGGAAGTCAAACTTGACGGCAGCATGTTCGAGCGGGAAATGAAAACCGCTTTGGAGGCGATCAAGGATCTGCGGCAAAAGCTGGAGTTATCCTTCAATATGCAGGACGCCCTGCAGAACGACCTGAAAAAAGCTAAGGAGGAACTGCGGGAGGTCCAGCAGGAAAAGCTGGATTTCAATACCAGGCTCAGCAAACAAAACGATTTGATCGAAGAAAAAAAACTGGTGGCCGAACGCCTTCAGGATGAACTGTCTTTCCTGGAAGAAGAGAAGCTGGACGGCGATGAAAAGATTCGCACCTTACAGGATAAATTGAGAAACCGGGATACTGAGCTTCAGAATACGAGGAATGATCTGGAGTCACTGAAAGTGGGCCTGCAAGGGGAAAAGGAACGGTATGCCGAATTAAAGCGGGAAGGCGGTCTCCTGAAATCAGAGCTGACGGAAGCGGAAGCCGAACTTTCCTCGGAAAGGATTTCCAAAGAGGAAGCCTTGCGGCGGTGCCGGGATCTGGAAACCGAGCTTTCCAACCTCCGTTCCTCCAGGGAAGCCCTTCTGGAGATCAGAAAAGCCCTGGTGGACACCAACAACAAGGTCAGAGATCATTTCTATCAGGCAGACGGCGCCAAGCCGGAAGACAGCCAGTAACCCATCTCTTTCATTTCCGGGACCTTCCGATCCATTAGCCAACGAAATAACGCCGAAATTTTCAGGATAAGGCAGGTATGCTTTTTGACGGGTCTGAATTAAAACGGAAAAACTTTGAACTCCGCGCCCAACAGTTGGAGAGCGACTCGTTTGCCTTGAGAAACGGTTTCGATCTGGTCAAAGACCAGAAAGAGCGCGGGCGGCGGCAGGAGGAGAGAATCAGGGAACTGGTGGAGCGGGGGACTGCTGTAACTGTGTGCTGGGCAGGACTCAGGGGCTTCATCTTACCGATTATTGTTCCCGCGCCTGTTTTTTCTGTCCTCAACCCCGTAACCGCCAGACCGTGTTTAACCGCCCCCTGAATTATCATACCCCCTCCGTCAGAAACGACCGAATGATTCTGGAAACCATGAAATCCAACGACAGTACCGGCTGCGGGCTTACCGGCGGAGAACCGTTACTGGTATTAGACAAGGTAGTGCATTACCTGCGATTATTAAAAAAGAACCGGGGAAGTAAGTTCTGGATTCATTTATACACCAACGGGGATTTTCTCGACCACGGGGCGGTAAAGGAACTGAAAAAAGCCGGTCTGGATGAAATCAGGTTTGATCTGGCCGGTATCGATTACAACCTGGAAAAGGTTATTATGGCCCGGCAGTATCTCCCGAGGGTGCTGCTGGAGATTCCGGTCATCCCCGAAGACCGGGAAAAGCTGTTGAACCTGTTGCCCGAGCTGGGCCGGGTGGGAATAGACTGCCTGAACCTGCACGAGCTGGTGGTGAATATTCACAGCCTCAAGCGGATGAAGGGCAGGGGGTATAAAGCGGCTCAACCGGCTTATAAGGTTCCCTTTTATACCCGTATGAACGAAGCCCCCATAGCGGGCAGCCTGGAGCTTATCTTAGATGTGCTGGACCGGGCCGTCAAAGAGGATTTCTCCTATGGAATTCATTACTGTCATTACCGCGCCAGAATAATAAGACAGCATTTGGGGAAGGATCTCCAGGTAGCCACCAGGATTCGCCGGCCTTATGAAAAAGTGACAGGGGAGGGACTTCTGGAAAAGGTGGTTATTCCGGGATCAGGTTTACAGCAAGCCCTGGAAGATCTGGAAAAGCACCGGATAGAAAAGGTAAAGGTCAGAATCGTCCCTTACAGAAACCGGCTGGAAACCGATCTGGATTATGTAGATTATTTAAACCCTCGTCAATATGAAGTGGCGGTGGTTCAATCCCTCCCCTACGGCAAATTCACTGACGTGGATATAAGGGTTCTTTAACTGTGGGAGGATAAGGCGATGGATCCCGGCCAGGAGTTTAAGGAATTGGTGGAGGCTCTTTCCGGGCAGCTGGAGTTTCAGCGGGAAATGGAGTTCTGGCCTATGGTTCCCGCGCTTAATAAAAAAAAGAGCTTGGAAGCGTTATGCCGGGAGATGGAGGGGTGTGGGCTCTGCCCCTTGGGAGAGAGCCGCACCAATCTGGTGTTCGGCTCCGGCAACCCCGAAGCCCGGCTGGTGTTTGTGGGAGAAGCCCCCGGATATGACGAAGATAAACAGGGACGCCCCTTTGTCGGCAAGGCCGGCCAGTTGTTAACCAAAATCATTCAGGCGATGGGGTTGAAGCGGAGCGAGGTCTATATCTGCAATATCCTCAAATGCCGCCCCCCGGGCAACCGGAATCCGGCGCCGGAAGAGATCAGGCACTGCGAACCGTTTCTGCTCAGGCAACTGGAAATCATCCGGCCGGAAGTAATCTGCGCCTTAGGGGGGTTCGCCGCCAAAACCCTGCTTAAAACCGATACCCCCATCTCCCGCCTGCGGGGAATCTTTCATGATTACCACGGCATCAGACTGATGCCCACCTTTCACCCGGCTTATCTGCTCCGCAACCCCGGCGAAAAGGGCAAGGTCTGGGGGGATATCAAAATGATCATGAAGGAATTGAAAATTGAAGATAAAAAATGTTAGCCAAAGCATACGGAGCGACCATCCTGGGCTTGAGCGCCCATATCGTGGAGGTGGAGGCGGATATCTCGCCCGGTCTGCCCGCTTTTAATATAGTGGGGCTGCCGGATCAGGCGGTCAAGGAAAGCCGGGAGCGGGTCAAAGCGGCTCTCCTGAATTCCGGGTATCAGTTTCCCGATCAGCGGGTAACCATCAATCTGGCCCCCGGCGACCTCAGGAAAGAGGGAGCGCTTCTGGATTTTCCCATTGCCGCGGCCATTCTGGCGGCCATGAATATTATTCCGGAAAAGGCCTTGAAGCACTGCCTGTTAATCGGAGAGCTGACCCTGGCCGGAGAGGCCCGGCCGGTTAACGGGGCGTTACTGATTTCCTCGGCTGCGGCTGAGGCCGGGTTCTGGGGGCTGATTCTGCCGGAAGACAACGCTTCGGAAGCGGCCATTGTAGAGCGGGTAAAGGTATTCGGTTTTCCCCAGTTGGCCAGGGCTGTCCGCTTTCTCAGGCGGGATGAGGATTTAGCCAGGCATAAGGTCGATCTTGACGGTTTATTCCGGGAACCGGTTGAGGATATCCTGGACTATGCGGAGGTGAAGGGTCAGGAGTTTGGCAAAAGGGGGCTGGAAGTGGCCGCCGCCGGGGGGCACAACCTTATCATGATCGGCCCGCCCGGCTCCGGCAAAACAATGCTGGCCAAACGTTTATCCACCATCCTCCCCCCACTGGAACGGGAAGAGGCGATCGAAACCACCAAGATCCACAGCGTGGCCGGCCTGCTCGACTCCGGCAAAGCATTGCTTACCGCCCGGCCGTTCCGCTCTCCCCATCACTCGGTATCCAGCATCGCTTTAATCGGCGGAGGCTCTTACCCGAAACCGGGAGAGATCTCTCTGGCTCATCACGGCATCCTGTTTCTGGACGAGATCCCGGAATTTCCCCGGAATGTGCTGGAGGTAATGCGGCAACCTTTAGAAGACGGGAAGATAACCGTCTCCCGGGCCAAAGCCACCCTTAACTTCCCGGCGTCTTTCATGCTGGTGGCCTCCATGAACCCCTGCCCCTGCGGGTATTGGGGAGACAGACAAAAGGAATGCCGCTGTTCGGCCACCCAGGTCCGCAGTTATGCCAACAGGCTGTCCGGCCCCCTGCTGGACCGCATAGACCTCCATCTGGAGATCCCCCGGATCCCCTATAAGGAAATGAGCGATAAGCGGGCGGGGGAATCATCCGAAACAATCAGGGAGCGGGTCAGAAATGCCAGGAGAATCCAGCGGAACCGCCACCAGGACAGCTTCCCTTATCTGAATTCTCAGCTGAATTCAAAAAAGATCAAGAAATACTGTCAACTGGACCGGGAAGGAAGCCGGCTGGTCGAGTCGGCCATCGATAATTTCGGGTTCTCCGCCCGGGGGTACAACCGGATTCTGAAAGTCTCCCGCACCATCGCCGACCTGGAGGGAACACCGGAGATCAAATCAGAACATATCGGGGAAGCGATCGGTTACCGGACCCTGGACAGAAGCGCTTAGCCCTGATCAATGTTTCCTTTTTTTCTTCAGTTTGAGCTTTCGGGGTAAATCCATATTAAGCGTTATCCCTCTCTTTTCACTTTCGGATAGCTGCCTGGCCAAGAGATCGCTTGAACCACCAGCCTTTTTGCCGGGCTTTCTTACAGAAAAGAGATCAGCCCTGGAGTCGGAAATATCCCGTAAAACGTTTTCAAAGACCATGGTTTTTACCACAAAAACAGCCGCCAGAATCGCCATTAATATTATTAACAGTGTTTTGAGTCTCGATAAAGAAGCGACAGTCTCTTTATAAGAATTGGCCATGATATAAGCCCGAAAGCGGGGAAATCGATATTTTGGTTGCATTCACTATCGCTATTTTGTATTATCCTTCAATTGAATTCAATAGGAAACAACATTTTATGCTTTATCATAATGTCCGACTGGAAGCGTATGGATATGAACTTCCCGAGTTTTCCATAACCTCCGAGGAGCTGGAAAGACGGATCAGCCCTCTCTATGACCGGCTGAACCTTGCTTATGGACGGCTGGAACTGATCAGCGGAATCAAGGAAAGACGTTATTGGGAAGAGGGAAGCAAGCCCAGCCGGGTAAGCGCTTTAGCCGGAGAAAAGGCGATCCGCAGTTCCGGAATTTCCCGGGAAGAAATCGGCTGTTTAATTCATTCCTCAGTCTCCCGGGATTTCTTTGAACCGGCTACCGCTTCCATGGTTCACCGGGCGCTCAGGCTTCCCGATGACTGCAATGTGTTTGATGTTTCCAATGCCTGCCTCGGCTTTGTCAACAGCCTCATCATAATAGCCAACATGATCGAATCCGGCCAGATTAAAGCGGGGCTGGTGGTGGCCGGTGAAAGCAGCAACAGCTTAATGAACAATACGGTGGAGGAACTGAACGATAACCGGTCGATTACCCGTAAAGACTTGAAGGATCACTTCACCTCCCTCACTATCGGTTCGGGGGCGGTGGCCCTGGTGCTGACCCATGCTTCGATATCACGCCACAACCACAAACTGATCGGTGGCAGCGTGTATTCCGACACCTCTCACAATGACTGCTGTATCGGAGGGATCGCCAAGGACGGTAAGATTCTCATGCGTACCAATTCAGTCGAGGTAATGGAGAACGGAGTGAAACTGGCTGCCGTTACCTGGAGGCGTTTTAAAAAAGAATTGGACTGGGAAAACGAGACAGCGGATAGAATCTTCTGTCATCAGGCGGGCACCTTTCACCGGAAGATGCTGTATGAGACCCTTGAGCTGGATATCAACAAGGATTTCTCCACCCTGGAATACCTGGGGAACACCGGTTCGGTCGGCCTGCCGGTCACCATGGCGGTCGGGATAGAGAAAGGGCTGGTAAAAACAGGGGATAATATCGCCCTGCTGGGAATCGGAACCGGATTAAACTGTATCATGCTGGGCGTGGAGTGGTAAGCTTGTTTTATTGGTCAACTATCCTTCAGGAACTGAGCCACCAGTTCCCGGGACTGCCTGTTCATAATCAACCCGACATGACCCAGAAAAGGGAGTTTCCGGTTGGTTACCCGGCCATCGGGTAAATTACAGTGGTCAAAAGGAATCA
Source organism: bacterium (assembly GCA_046757225.1). Taxonomy (GTDB): domain Bacteria; phylum SZUA-182; class SZUA-182; order JBHHXV01; family JBHHXV01; genus JBHHXV01. Next base: position 4,798 of record JBHHXV010000044.1, on the reverse strand, counting down.
CTATCGCGTCAAAATCCGCGGACAGGGCCGCTGTTCTGACTTTAGATAAAAACTGATCGTCCGCTTCGGCCAGCCTGGTTAAGAAATTACTCGCCGGCCGCATTTGTGCTCCGCATTTAAAAGAGGAAAGAGCCCAGAGAAGGGTCCCCTGGTGAGGGGTTCCCAGGGTAATAAGATTGTCCACCTTAAGATGCCCGCCCAGAAAGTTTATATAATAACGGGCCACCAACCCTCCCATGCTGTGGGCTACTATATCGACTTTGTGCTCCCTGGTTAAAGAATCGATCTCCTCTTTCAGTTGTTCGGCGAAATATTCTATTCTTTTCCAGGGCATTTCGCAGGTAAAGAGAATAACTTCCTTAAATCCCTGTTTTTCCAGAAAGCGTTTCAGGGGCCAGAGAACCCCTCCCCGCATCATGTATCCATGGATCAGAACAACCGGTTTGCCGTCTCTTCTCGCTTCCTGATTAATCTTTCTTTTCCGGAGGGCGAACCCGAACGGGGTAAACAGATAATCCAGGAAAAGCAGTATCATATGAATAACCGTATACAGATATTCTCTCAAGAAATAGAAAAGATATTCTCTGTCGATGTTATTCGGCGGATCATCGAAAATATTCCTTCCCGCCCTCTCCTGAAAATTCTTTATATAGACCCTGCGAACGCTGTAAATCACAAACTGGTAAATAAAGACTATCAGGAAAAAATATAAAAGTATTTTTATCATAAGAAAATATTTTGAAAATATCTATAACCAAAGGTGAAAACTAACCAATGGGTAAATAATATGCCCAGCCAGACCACGTATACGGGATTGCTTCTGGGCTTTTTCTGTTTGGCGATCATATCCAGGGAAACTCCCAGGGCAATAACCAGATAGGTATATCCACTATAGTAATTATTCAGGAACCAGCCGGTGATCATATACGAGTACATGGTTATTTCCAGTGAGGTGGATATAACACTGGCCCACTCCATTTCTTCATTGCCTCTCAGCTCTTTTCGCAACCGCCGCATCCGGTATATATGATATAAAAGCAGCCATACCCATAAAAAGGTAACGAAAAAACCGTTTTCACCGGCACAGGAGAAATAGGCGTTATGAACAACCAAGACTTCATGCGGTCTTCTTATGACAATGTAATCATCCTCCCCGAACCAATATTTGAAAATAGTTTTATTTTGTAAAAGGGTTTTATCATGAAAAGCCCTGTACAGAGATTCAGGCCCACTGCCGAAAAGGAGGTGTCTTTTCATCACTCTATACCCTAAAATTGTTCCCAGTATTCTGTTATGGGCTGACGCATCGGTTTTCCATCCTTCGATCGATTGAAAACGGCTTAACACCTTATCTTTTACCAGGATCCCGCTCCCTACCAGTAACACAAATATTACCCCGAGGGCCAAGGTTTTATATTTGCTGTTTTTAAGGACCAGCATAAAAACGATAGGCAGCGAAACAGCGGAAAGCCCCACCAGTCCTCCCCGAGAGTTGGCGTAGACAATCGCCAGCAGAAAAAACATCAATGCCCCAATCAGCGGTAACCGGTAAAGCCACTGTTTATTAATAATTATCAACCCGACTACCAGAGGAACGGTCATATTCAAGACAGCCGACAGTTCATTGTTATCCGACAGGGTTCCCCTGACTTCCGCGGTAACCGTATAGGTCGTATCCAGACCGTAATAGAAAGCGTTCCTGATAGTCTGATAGGCATAAAGAAAATAGATAAAACAGATGGTCGCATAAACCAAAAAGAACCGCTGTTTGCTTGTTCCGATTATGGTTGCGCACGTGGTCGCTACGACAAACCAGGAAACAAGAATCAAAAAGCCCCAGATCCGCCCTGAATAAACCAGGAAATTAGCTAAAGCCATAACAGTCCAGATAGCGCACATGATAGCGAATTGGTTGTCATATACGATATTGAAGTTTTTCTCTTTGCCGGTCAGTATATAAACGCCATAGCTGGCCATCGTCATCAGCAGCAGGGGGGTGCCCAGCCGCATCCGGGGAAACCCGTAAACCATATATTGAAGCATTCCCAGTCCGAAAAGCAGGTAAAAGCAGAACCCGAGTACCGGGTTGAAAAAAACCAGCAGCAGGACAAAAGGGATTAAGCCCATAATCAAGGCTACTTTGGGATTGCCCATAAAGACGGACTGAAGCAGGATAAAAATCAGGATTAAGAGCCCGAGGTAAATCTTTTTTCCTCTGGACATATTCATGAGAGAGAAGAGCGCGTTCATAAAAGCGTCGTTGACTGGCAGGGCTATGGTGAAATAAATCTGTTCCACCACCGCAAAAAACCGGTTGGCCAGGACAGCGCCGATCTTTTGAAAAAAGGCTCCTACCATTTTGAAAGATCGGAAAAAATAAAAGATGGAGTTTCTGACGGAGATGATATATTGATAAATAATTTCAATTATCCCGAAAAAGATTTGCGAGACATTTTCCCTTTCTCCGGTCTGATGGTTTTCTCCGTAAGGCGGGTAAGGGGTGGGGAGATCTCGCTGGTCATGGAAATCGCGCTTGACCGAACGCCTTGAACCGCTCAGCCAACCTGCCAGGAGAAACACCAGGCTGGCTAATTTCTCGGGAACACCGGGTTTGCGTGGTACCTTGGATGGCATGATTACATAGTTAAGATTAAACCGGGCCGGGCAGATAATCCCAGAGCCTGGATTTCAATTCGCAGCATTTCATACATTTGGGAAACAGTTTCCGCTCTTTCAGGTTCTTCCTGAAATTCACATAATCAGGACCGTTCCAGATTTGAGAGAACGGCTGTTCCCTGATATTTCCCATGGTCAGGTCAAGGGAACAGGGGTAGACGTCTCCGTATGGGTTGATCCGGCTGGAATACCAGGGAAAGAAGCATTTGCCCGCGTAAGAATAGTTCCGGTCAAAGAAATATTTTTCCAGAAACGCCCCCTGTACGGGAGGGGAAAAATTTATCGGAATCTTTTTGTCTCTGGCTTTTTGAAAGCAGGTTTCTATTTCCCGGCCCAGGATATTGAGATCGACTTCTTTTAAATAATCGGGAATGATTTGATTTTCCTCTTTTCCTTGTGAAATATCGATCATTTTTTTGGTTTTCTCCACGGCTTCCTCATCAGTGAAAAACAAGAAAGCGAAATTTACCGCCCGGATGCCCAGCTCATGGGCAATATCCACCAGCCGGCTGAAATCATCCTGATTCAAGGCCGAGATCGTGCAATTCAACCCCAGACAGGGAGCGTTTCCCGGATGTAAGCGGAAATTCCGGATAGCGGCGGTCAGTTTCTGATAAGAGCCGGGAATTCCCCGGATCTTATCGTGAACCGCTTCGGTCCCGTCCAGAGAAAAGGTGATCGAATCAAGGCCGCTCTCACATATCTCCTTGACCTTTTCTTCTGTAAGAAGAGCTCCGTTGCTGAGCACATTGCAGAACAGGCCGCTCCGCTTGGCATAACGGATCAAAGGCAGGCAAGCCGGGTTTACAAACGGTTCGCCCCCGGTAAAGGTGATATAACCCACCCGCATGTGAGCCAGGTCGTCCAGGATATTTTCCCGTTCGCTCTGTTCCAGTTCCGGCCGCTTTGGTTTCCGGCTCTTCCGGTTAATTTTGAACTGCTCCTGAGGGCACATCAGGCATTTCAGGTTGCAGCGGTAAGTAAGCTCTATATCCACGCACAGCGGGGTGCCGGCCTGGCCTTCCCGGAAAAGATACGGCAGATAATAATGGGGAACCGCCCGGGCCTGGCCCGCCCACCGCCTGAGAAGAGGCCAGCTAACCATATGTTTTGATACCCATTTTATGGGTACCTTGATGTATAGGAATTTCAAAGTTGCCCATCATATTGCTCAATTACCAGCCTGCGCTTGTGAACGAAGTGAGCCAGCAGGCGCCAATTACAAGAGTGCCTGGTTTTGCCTGAACATGCTATGTTCTTCGTACGCCTTGATCTTGAACGAAAAATTTCATTTTTTATGTATCCTGTGATGAGCAATCGCTGGCTTCGGTTTCCGTAAGTTTGGTTAAAGCGTGCGGCAGTACCGGCAGTACAGCTGCCAGCGATTCCCTTACCGCTTTGGGGCTGCCGGGCAGATTGACGATCAGGGTCCGGCCCAGGGTTCCGCAGACCCCCCGGGAAAGCGCCGCTAAAGGGGTAGCTTTTGCCCCCTCCCTTCTCATTGCTTCCGAAAATCCGGGAACCTGCCTTTCGATTACCTCAAGAGTGGCTTCCGGGGTCACGTCCCTGGGGCTGAGTCCGGTTCCTCCGGCAGTAATTATAAGATCGTTTTTCTGCCGGGAAAATTCGATTAATCTGGATTTTATCACAGCCTGTTCATCGGGAACGATCTCTTGAGCGGTGATTTCAAAGGGGCCGCTTTCCAGCAGAGCGACGGCGGCCGGGCCGCTTTCGTCCTTTCTTTCTCTCCGGGATCCCTTGTCACTGACTGTCAGGATGGCGGTTTTAAATCCGGCAGGTGAATCCTTCATGTCAAAAAGGGCGCTCTTCTTTTCCGTCAGTGGAAGCCCGTTTCCCCTGCCAGACCCCGTGATAGGGAACCGCCCGGCCGCTGATCTCCATAAAACCGACGCAGGCGATCCGAAACCCCATTTCAACAGTCACTTCAAATTCGGACAGGTTCTTCAGGCCAAAGGTCAGGACCCCCTGGTAATTGGGGGATATGTAAGCGGTTTTCAGATAGAGGCCGCACCGGAACATGGTGGTCCGGTTTCTTACGTCGGCCAGCAGGTTACCGGGCAGGTTGACCGTTTCCACGGTTTGGGCCAGCACAAACTCGTTC
>JBHHXV010000043.1:0-12187 GCA_046757225.1 bacterium | reverse complement strand
CAGAACTCTTCGGCCAGGGCCGGGATATACCGGTAGGTCAGGTTCCCCCGCTCATCCTCTCCGTAACTTTTTCTGACCAGCCCTTCATATATCAGGCTGCACAGGCGTTTTTCCACCGGCTTTACTGCGGTGACCGGCTCATAGGTCTGGGGCAGATCCATCTCCCCCACCCTGATAACCTCGCTGTAAGAGCTCAGGGGAATCAGGATAAAAAAAAGGAAGGAAACAATGATCTGTTTACGATTATTCATGACGCAGCATATAAAGCCCGAAATTAACCGCGTGAAAAAGGGGGTAAACCGCCGGATCAAGGGAAGATGCTCCTTTTAAAGCGTTGTCGATCGCCTCTTTGTATCGGCCCACCTTGGTCAGGGCGAACCCCAGGGAAAGCAGATACTCCCGGCCGTAAGTCCGGGGTTTTCCTGAGCGGGAGCGTTCATAGGTGAGCATCAGGGTGGTGGCCGCTTTTTTGTAATCCTTACTGTTGAGATAAACCCGCCCTAATGTCTGATAATAGCCCTTATGCCGTTGATAATAGCCGCTGTCGAACCGCTGCCCTGGGCTGATCCCTTTATCCTGGGATGCCTTGACAACCCTGAGTGCCTCGTTTCCCTTTCCCGGAACACTCGAAAGCGCTAAAGCCAGCTCCCTGTGGCTGAACCGGCCGCCGCTCTGTTCGAGCCAGTTCCACAGCTTACCGGCCCGACCGCGGTTTCCGGCGGCGTAATAAAAGCCCGCCAGCCGGATGTTGGCCAACATATCCAGGGGAAACTTTTTTAGATATTTTCTGAGGGGTGGTATTGCCCGTTTATAATCGAGATAAGCCGCCGGGTCGTCTGTCCGGGCTTTTTCCAGGAAAATTTCCTTTAATAAACCGGTCTGAGCCGGGTTGAAATATTTAACGCTTATATTTATGGCTCCCTTGCTCAGTTTCAACTGCGCGTAGTTTTCTTCGAACTCCTTCCGTTTAAGCCGGTATCCGGCGATTTTCAGCTCCTCGACCGGCAGCATGTCCAGTTTGTAAGCAATCCATTTATCGATCGCCTCGCCGAACCGGATCTCAGGTTGAGCGGCCAGCAACGCTCCGGCCAGGCCGGTTTGGTAATCCAGCCTGAGCAGGATATAACCCAGAAAAGCCTTTCCTCCGCCCTTTTTCCCGATCAATCGATCGATCGCCTCCTTCCGGCCCTGTCTGTATAGACAGGCCGCCTCCATCACCCGCGAATAATAATCATAGGGCGGCGGAACCGGGAGGGAATAAGCCTGGTTAAACAATTTCTCCGCCCGGGAGAAATCACCCAGCTCGAAATAGGCCAGGCCGGTATAATAAGAAAGCAGAAGGGGTTTATGGACGGCTCCGGTCTTTTCCAGATAGGCGCTTAAAGCCTGGTAATAATCTATTTGTACTTGACAGGTATAGCTGGTTAAATCCCGGTAATAGAGAGCGTCCTCCAGGTATCCGCCTGAGGCGGACCGGGTTAAGACGCTTGAACAAAGAACCAGCCAGACTGTACAGAGGAGCCTTTTCTTTATCACTGAAAATTTTTCTTATTCTTTTTCCACCATTTTTTCCATTTTCGGAAACTGTCCCCGAAATAGTCGTTTCCGGTGATTTTAACCAGGGATTTTTCCGCGTTTTTTCTGATCTTTTTGGAGCCGCTGTGAAGAGCGACGATCAGCGGCCCGACCGCTCTTTTATCATTGATTTCTCCCAGGGACCGGGCGGCTTTGGCTTTACTGGCAACCGATCCCTTTTTCAAGACTTCGATCAGGGCCGGTACTGCCCGGGGGTCTTTTATCCTGCCCAGGGATTGCGCGGCTTTACCGACTACCAGGGGGTCTCTGTCCCGGCAGGCGGTAATCAACGGCTCGATTACCCGTTGATCCCGGTAATTTCCCAGAGCCTTGGCCGCTCCCGATCTTACCACCCCGCTCCGGTCTTTCAAAGCGCTGATAAGAGGGGTCAACAATTGAGGGTCTTTCCTTTTGGCCAGGGCTTTGACCGCCTTGTACCGGACATTCTTGTCCTCATCCTGCAGAGCGGTGACCAGTATTCCCACTACCCGGGGATCGGCTATCCTTCCCAAGGCCCTGACCGCCCCGGCGCGCACCTCGGCCTTTTTATCCTTTAAAGCGGCGGTTAAAGGCTCTATCGTCTGCGGGGACTTTATCTCAGCCAGAGCCGCGGCCGCTCCGGTTCTCCGTCTGGCCGATTTTGCTTTGAGGGCGGTAAATAACTGCTGGAGCACCTGCGGGTCTTTGATCTTAGCCAGCGCTTTGGCGGCTTCCCGCCTGACCATGGGGCTTCCGTCGCTGAGGGTTTTGATAAGGGGGGCGACCGCCCGGGGGTCGCCCAGGTTTCCCAGGCCGGTAGCCGCGTTCATCCGAACCCGGGAAGTCTCATGCAGCAGAGCGGTGATCAGGGGTTCTATTACCCTCCGGTCGCCCCCCTGCTGTTTCAGATCCCACCATCGCTTCCATCTCCGGTAACTGTCTCCGAAGAACCCTTCGCCGGTGATCGCCTCCAGGCTTTCGGTCACCCGCTTAACCACCTCTTGCTCCCCGTTTTTCAGGGCGTAGATCAACGGCTCGGTAGCGCGTTTATCCTTGAGCAAACCCAGAGCCCGGGCCGCTTCCACCTTAACATTGAACTCCCCGTCCTTTAAAGCAATGATCAGCGCCTCAACCGCTTTTTTGTCCCCCAACCTGCCCAAAGCGGTGGCCGCATACTGCCGTACCAGGGGGCTGCCGTCTTTCAGGGCGGTGATCAGGGAACCGGTGGCCTGAAGATTTCCCAGGTTGCCCAGCGCTCTGACCGCATTGGCTTTAACATACGGATCCCGGTCTTCCAGAGCGGCGATCAAGGGGTTCAATGACCGGGAATCCCTTATCTCACCCAGGGCGGTGACCGCCTCCTCCCTGACGTTAGCGTTCTTATCCTGGAGCAGATCGAGCAATTCCAGCAGGGGGCCGGAATCCTTTCTATATTTTACCGCCCTGATCGCTCCGATCTTCTGGTCAAGGTCTTCGCTTTTGAGAGCTTCGGTCAGGCTCTTCACTACCGAGGGATCTTTGATTCTGCCCAGAGCCCGGGCCGCCGCCCTCTGCACCTTGGGGCTTTTATCCTTCAAAGCCTTCATTAAAGGCCCGGCCGCCCGGAGATCGCCTATCTTGCCCAGAGCGAAAGCGGCAATCTTCCGGATCTTCGGGTCCTGATGCCGCAACAAGGCCAGCAACGGTTCCACTGCCCCGGGGTCGCCAAGCTTGGCCAGGGATCTGGCCGCTTTTATCTTGACGCTTTTTCGGGAGTTACCTAATAACATCACCCATTCATTGACTGACCGGGCGTAGGCTTTTCCCCCCATCGCCAGCAGGCCGGCGATTAAGATAATGACGGTTTTTTTCATTCCTTTATCCTCTTCATAAATGAGTTTCAAGAATTATTATCTTACCGGTTGATTTCCCGATGTTTACCTCAGCGGAAAATGCCACATAACAATCCCCCTCGCCCGGGCAGGCGCAGGTCATATCACTGTGAATAATTCTTAAACCCCAGAAAGTAGTATATCCCCGTGAACCTTTAATGGCAATCTTTTCTCCCTTATATAGCACTTTTCTCCTGCCGCTGTCCAGACTGGCGGAGATTAATCCGTTTCCTGCTCCGTAAGCGGCATAAAGTATCTTGCGGCTGTCCGGCGTCCAGGCGATGGGAGTGAAATCGGCCCGGGGTTCTTTTCTGCGGATAGAGTCTCCGGCGGAAACCGGCTCAGGGGGGCTTATACTCTTCGAGATATCGTCATAGTTCAGATACCATATCCCCCAGAAAACCTTCTCTTTATTTGATCTATTGGAAAAAAAAGCTAATTTTCGGCCGTCCGGCGACCAGCTGGGATGACAGGCGGAAAACCCCCCCTTTACTGACCCGATAATTTTTTTCAGTCCGGCATGGTAAATATAGACCGCTTCCCGTCCGTTACTTTCCAGTTGAAAAGCGATCACCTCTTTCCTCTTGGGATTGAACTCCCCCCAGCTCTGGGCTCCGGAAATCTTCCGGCCGGTTTTCCGGTCCAGCAGCGGTTGCGGCCTGGCTCCCGTACGGGCTGGTATTTTGTATAAGACTCCATTGTCCGAATAGATAATCTCCCGGCCGTCCGGGGAAAAGCTCAGCCTGCTGAACCTGGCTCCTTCCCCCCCCTCGGGGAACTCCACCAGGGGGAGGCGGTCAAGTTGTCCGCTCCGGCCGTAAAACAACCCCAGGCCGCCCCCGGCCTCTCTGGCCAGGACAGCGAACGAATCATTGCCCGGCGGCCCCCAGGCAAAGGCCAGCTGCGGGAAACCTTTCCTGCCGACCGGTTTCATTTTACCGGATTCGAGGTCGCCCAGATAAAACCGGTTTTCCTTTAAAAAGGCGAGTTGAGAGGTTCCCGGCTTCCATTGGGGGGAATTTTCCGTTCCCGATTCCTCCAGGCCGGTCAGGGAAAACGGTCTCGGATAAGCGGTGCCGGGAAAAAGGATAAGAGCGATTACCAGGTAAAGGGACCATAACGTGGTTTTCATTGAATTTCTATTTTGTAGATTACTCCGCTCCGGCAGGAGACATAAGCCCGGTTATCCGCCAGCAGCGGCTTGAATACCGCTTCTTTGTCCAAAGTCACCCGCTGATACCGCCCGCTCTTATAATTCAGACAGTAAAAGACCGAAGACTGTTTTCCCGATAACACGCTGAAACAGAGATTACCTCCCTCAAGCCTCATTGCCGTGGGCCGGAAATTCCGGTAATCATCCCTCTCCTTTATCGAAAGAACAGTCAGGGGTTTTTCGGTTTTCTTCCCCGGATTCAGGACATAGAGCCTGCCCCGGTTGCTCAGGCAATACAGCACCCGGTTGGCCCGATCAAAGATCAGCGGTTGGTCTATCCCCTCGTCAATCTGCCCCAGCCGGTAACTCCAAAGCGGTTTGACCGGTTTCTTTCCTTTCAGGGGAAAGGCGTTTATGGTTCCCTCGGTGGTGCCGACAAACAGTACCGGCAGATTTCCTATCTGTCCGACGCTCGGCTGGGCGATGACTTTTCCCTCTTTATATCTCCAGGAATCCGGGCTGACAAAGGAATCGTCCCCGCCCCAGCCAGCTCCCGGCAGCAGGAAAAGGCTTTCCCGGTCCAGTTTAAGAGCGTAGATATAATTCTCCTGGTGCGTGGCGAAATAAACCATATCTTCGTGGATCAGGGGGGTACAGGAAACCGCCCCCTTTAAAGCGGCGAAGTAATTTTCCTTGTTGAAATTAAACAGCCGAACCCCGTTGTTTCTGGTTCCGTAAGCGAACAGATCCCGGCTGAAGGTCACGCCGGTGCTTATGTTATCGGACAGATCCGCGAATTTTTCCGGCTGGAGCGGCTGGTTACCATCACCTCCGGCGGTATATAAACCGCTTAAAGCGACCCAGTACCAGCGGTTCTGGTAATGGTAAGGCTCGGCAAATATATTTTTATAAGCCGCTTCCGGTGAGTACCCCGGCAGAGAAACCTCCCAGGCCGCCCCTTCCGGTTTTACCCCTACCAGTTTTTCCCGGGAAAGCAGCAGTATCTCCCGGCCGGTCCCTTGAGAAACCAGGGGAGCGCTTACCGGGCTCCCCCCCTCAAACATCCAGGACAATTTTAATTGATACCGATCTTTTTTCTTTTCCCCGCCGTACCTTAAAGAGTCTCTCCAGATATTCAGAACAGCGGTATCATCCCCGATTCCGATCTCATACAACCGGTTCAGCAACTGATCCTCGTCTTTTATCTCGTCATTAAAATAAGCGTACCGGGGATTGCGGGCGGTTCTGATAATCTTTTCTTCTAGCAGTCGCTGAACCAGCGCCTTGTTCCCGAAGGCGGTTTTGTCGATTCGGCCGGTTACCTTTTTCAGCCCGTATCCGTAAAGAATCGGCCGGTTGTTGTGCAGGGACTTGACCAGATAGGTGCCGTTGGCCCGGGAAACAGCGGAATTGGAAATGCCGTAAAACTTTTTCCCTTGATTTGAACCGGCTTCCACCGCCTGGTTGTAGCGATACTCCCCGGCCCAGGTTTTCCTGCCGAAAGAGTCCGGCCGATAGTGGTATAAATAGACGTCCTCTCTGGCCATCAACATGAGATAGTCCCGGCCCCGCTGAAAAATGCAGGGTATTCCCAGCAGGTTGCGCTGAGACAGCCCGGCCAGAGGGAAATTATTGTTTCCCAGATACATGCCGTTCGTCCAGAAAAGCGGCTCGAACACGGTCAGGACGCTGCTGATTCCCGGCTTCCCCGCTGAGGTAATGGCGGAAAAGAAATAGATATAATACAGGTCGTGGACGTTCGAATCCTGAAAAAGAGCGGGGCTGGAGATTATCCGCCCCTGGAAATCAAAGGAACTGGCCACCTCCAGACCGGCCTGACCCTTTTTATAAACCACAATCAAAGACTTCCCTCTGGCGGCCAGCGCCTTTCTGTTCAGGGAAACAAAAAAATACTCCTGGTGATATTTTCCGTATCCCCGGGAGATCACCAGGGGCGGATTTTCCAGTATGTACTCCGCGTAATCGACCTTGGGTGAGGAGGGTAACAGATAGCGGTTTGTTTTGCCGGAATCAGGGTCAAGTGAACCGATAAGTAACCGCTCTTTGTCCTTTCCTCCCCAGAACACCCTTTTCCCTTCATGTTTGAGGGGAGTGGTAACCGAATAACCCAGCCGGTAATTCCGGCTGGAAAGCTTGCCGGCGGCGGGGTCATAAACCATCCCGGTAATTTCCGAGCTTCCGTCCGTTTTTCTGAGAGCGGCAAATGAGTAATACCGGCCTCCCCGCTTTACCGTTACGAACCTGTCCTGATAGGGCTGATAGTAAATCAGGTTTTCCCAGATCGTCAGAGAGGATTTTTCCCGGCCGTCTGACCGGCCGATTACCTTCAAGGCCGCCGTGCCGTCGAACTCGTTCTGAAAGACGGCGAACAGGTATTTATCATCGACAAAATTTATGCCGTATTCGGAGAACCGCTTGTCTATTGCCAGTTTCCATCTCGGCCGGCCGTCGGCTGAGCTTAACCCGAACAGGATATGGCCGCTCAAAAAGGGGATTATCTCCCCCCCGCTGACTAAACCGCCCGCTTCGGTGGCCGGGTGATCGATCAGTTCGATTTTCGGCTTTCCGGGAGCCGGCTGGAAATAATCCGGGTTTACCGCCGCCACTTTCCGGGAAGCGGGAGGAGGGGAAACCGGTTGAGCCTGTTTAACCTGTCTAACCGGAACAGTGGCGGGAGGGGCGTACGCTTTTTTAGCGGGCGGTTCGGCCGGTTTTTTCGAGACGGTTTTCTTGGGCGGGGGATTCTTTTTTAAACCCTCGCCTTTACCGGGTTTACTCCGAACGAGAACGATTCTCTCTCCCTTTTTTGGGGTTATTTCTATTAAATGAGGGGGGGCCTCTTCTTCGTCCCGGCGGGTGATTAACCGGTAAAAAACCGGAAGGGTGAGACCGCGCTGAGGGGGAGAACCGATAATTTCCCCGAAACGCTTTAGAAAACCATCCCCGCGGTTTTGCAGCAGGAAATGCGATTCATCCGGGGAAACGTCTTCCAAGGAAGCGATCGGCGTTATCTTTTTATAAAAGCCGGATGCCGGCGGGGATGCCACATCCAGAATGGTGAAAGAGGTTTCCGAGGCCCGGTTTATCCAGGAGAGCAGGACATTTCTGCTTAAATAGCGTTTGCCCAGCGCCAGCCGGTTGCCTTGGCCGTAACCCAGGTAATAGACAAACAGGAAACCGGGAGGGGAATCGCTCAGCTCTTTTAATTTCAGCTTCAGTTTTTTGAGAGTAAACCGGAGTCCGCCCTCCGGGGAGCCGCCCAGCACGGTTATCTGATCGAACTCGGATTCTAATGCCCGGGCGATTTCCGGGAAACGCTCTCCTTCCCGCTCGACCTTATCCGGAGAAAGCAACAAGGCGACCCTTTTTTTTCCAGCCTCCGCCCCGGAGCTTAGCAACAACAGCCCCATTACCGCTAAGATCAAAGACTTGAAAAATCCGGGTAATCGCATTCAGTACCAGAAATAAGGTTATCAAGTTATAGCTCCAGTACCTGCATTTTACCATAAAACCTCTTCGGGAGTCAGGGCGGGTTTACGAATTATTTATGAGCTTGCCGGGAAATAGGCGACATGCTATCCTGTTATTCATGAATCTGCCTGTTAATAATAATACCGTTCCGGCTAAGAAACCGGCGGCTTTTCTCTCCAGGATCAAGGCCGAGTGGAAAAGCCTGGAAAACGACGGCCGGTCGTTCGTGATCGATTTAATCCTGAACAATTCGTCGATTCTTACCAGAATAAGACCGCTTCAGACCAGTTCCGGAAAAGAGATCTCCTCCACCACCATTATCTGGAAGCTGACTCAGACCATGTGGGAGCGCCCCAAAGTGTTTGAAAACCGGATAGACCTTTCCCTTTACGGTATCTGCGAACTGATCTACCTGACCCTTACGGTGGAAGACCGGCTGAAACAAGCCCGGAACAAGGGGATACCGGTCATCGGCAAATGGCCGGCCAATCCTACCGATATTTACTTCGGCCTGGGAACCGTCGGGTGCGACCCCTTTTTTTCCGCTTTCTGTCTGATGCTGGCCCAGGGGGAAAACAGCCTGGCCTTGAAGGGCAGGGCGTCTCTATCTGAAGACTGCTGTCCGGCTCAGGCCGCCGCTTACGTGGCCTTGAACGAGGAGCAGCTTCACCTCGATTATTTTTATCCGTTTATCGGTCCCTGGTGTTATGATTCGCAGTACTGTTTCGAGGCATTGAAAAATAAAATAGAAGGGGATTTCGGGGATCATCCGGTCTTCAGCGGCGGCCGGCGGAAAAAGCTGGCTCGAAGTTACATGAAAAAGGAACTGGAACGCTTTGTCTGGAAGATGAGCGAGCTGACCGGCCGGCCCTATGACCCGGAAGAACTGCGAAAGCAGATCGAATTACAGAATAAAATCAGGAAGATCCTGCGCGAGATCGCCGCCTTCACCCTCTGCGACCGGCCTCCCATTTCCAGTCTCGACCTGATTTTCTGTACCTTCGTTTCCAGTGATTTACTGGGAGACCCGCTGGCTACCTTTCAGGCTCTTTCCCGCATCAGGAATTCCGCCAGGAAGCGCCTGATTATGCGCCAGGGGGGGTACAACGTCCAAAAGAACCCTGTCAGGCTGCTGATTACCGGCATCGCTCCCGGCGATCTCTATATCTATTCGATGATCGACCGGTTAGGGGGAATAGTGGTGGGGTCCGAATGCGTGGTAAACCTTTATTTCGAGGACATCAAGACTACCGGCGACCCCCTGGAAGCGATGACCGACCGCTTTTTGTCGGTTCCTTATACCTTGAAAGCCAGGGAAAGAGCCGACTGGACCCTGAACCACTTCCGCAGACTGAAAAAAGCGGACGGGGTAATCTTCAACTGCAATTTCGGGTGCAATTACCAGGCGGCCGAAGCCAGAATCGTGACCGATACCCTGAAGGAAGCCGGAATTCCCTGCCTGATCACCGATGCCGACCTCCCCAGAGGAAACCGGGGGCAGATGCGCACCAGGATCGAAGCCTTTATCGAAATGCTCAGGGAAAATTCTGATAAACTATGAGTGACAAACCACCTGATTTATTAAAAGAAAAAGAGCTTCCCTCTTTTTTACGGAAACCGGCACCCAGAAAGCCGATGAGTAAAACCAGGTTTTACGTATTAACGGTTCTGGGAGGCATTATTTTTTCCCTGATATTGATCAAGTTCCTTAAATATTTTGTCTACTGGTTTTTAGACGGATCCAAACACACCTGGGTGGGAAAACGTTTTCGCCCGGGTCTGGGTTTCTTTTAGGTTTATGCATCCCATACTTTTTACCATAGGCCCGGTCAAGGTCTACACTTACGGGCTGTTAATCTCGCTGGGGTTTATCATCGCTTCCACGGTGGCTGCCGGGAGGGCCGGAAAGGAAGGGCTGGACCCGGAACCGGTCATGGATCTGGCTTTTTACAGCCTGATCGCGGCGATTGTCGGCTCCCGGCTGCTTTATGCGGTGGTCAATTACCGGTATTTCCTGGCCGATCCCCTGAGAATATTCAAATTATGGGAGGGGGGGCTGGTCTTTTACGGGGGGCTGATCGGGGCTGTGGGGGTCGGGGTCTGGTATGTCAGGAAGCAGCAGCTGCCGGTCTGGCTGACCCTGGATGTTTTCGCTCCCTCGATCGCTCTGGGACAGGGAATCGGGCGGTTGGGGTGTTTCGCGGCCGGCTGCTGCTACGGCAGGAAATGCGATCTGCCCTGGGCGGTTACCTTTACCAATCAGAAAGGGCTGGCTCCTCTGGGAATCCCCCTGCATCCCACCCAGCTCTACGCCTCTTTCAACCTGATCATGATCTTCTCTTTTCTGAGCTGGTTCAGGAAACGGCGGAGTTTTGAAGGACAGATATTCGCTTTATACCTGATTATTTATTCAATTCACCGGTTTATTATCGAGTTTTTCCGGTCGGATCACCGGGGGACGGTTTTCATGCTTTCCACCTCCCAGTTTATCTCCCTTTTCATCATCTCGCTGGGGATCTGGGCTTACCTGGCCAAATCAATCAAATCGAATTAAGCGAAGCCTGCTCCTTTATATAGAACCCCTTAATAGGGACACGATCCTGCGGAACTGCCGCAATTGGCGTAACCGTCGGACGAGAAGGTGCCGTAATTGGTGTTGCAGCTACCATAACTTGAATAACTGCCCATATATCCGGATTGAATGGTGGTTCCGCTGAAACAGTTGTTGGTTATGTCGGCCAGACCGCAGGCGTCGCCGCAGGTGATATCGCTTGAATTGACGATATTGCCGTTGAGGTTGAAATTACCTCTTCCCCTAATTGCGTTGTTGATGGTGTTGGGGTCTCCTCCGTTGGGGTCCGCGGTAATGTAGCTGGAAGAGTGATTCATCTCCAGATACATACCGCCCATGGTATTGCCGTCATAGAGGGTTATACTGCCGCCCGACTGCATTCTGAAGCCTACTGTCGGCCAGATATAATTGTGATTGACAAAGATACCGCTGCCTCCGAACATGGCATAGGTATTGGTAATGGTATTTCCGTTTTCAAAGTAATGCGTTTGGGCCATACCGCTGCCGCCGCTTACATCACAATTGTTTACGCAGCCTATCTCACAGAAATTATAAACGTAAATACCGCCGCCGTTGGCCCGGGTCTTCTGGTTGATCATGCAGTAATTCTGGAGGGTGACCGTTGCGCTGCTCTGGGCCTGCACCGCATCGCTTCCCCTTACCAGAACATTGTCCAGGAGGATCGTCCCGCTTCCTTGTGAACTGACCGCGTCACCGGAATTGCCGCCAAAAAAGGCGTCGTATACCTTCACTACCGCATTGCCGTTTTGCACACCAATAGACTGGGCGCCGTTCGACCGGAACTGGCCGCCGTGGAATTCCACGTTGGTGGTGGTGGTAGAAGCCCGCAGCTGCATCCCCCAGCTGCCGTTGAACCGGACAATGGTACCGCCGCCGTTGGTCCAGGCGTCGGCAGTCAGCGGATCCCGGACGGCCGCGTTGGCGGTGTCGTCACCGGGGGAGGAGCAGGTGGCTATCTGGTCAAGCCGGCAGCCGGCGTGAGCTCCGGCGGCGATGGCGCCGTTATCGCTGGCCGGGGGAGTATAATTCTGTTTCCCCCAGATCACCGTCGGCACATCGTCCGAGCGGTAACCGATTCCGGTATTGCTGGCAATATAGGTCTGTTCCAGATATACGGGGCTGTACACATCCTGGAACCAGAGACCGCCATTATTATTGTTGATCATCGTATTATTCTCAAAGAATATGCTGGAATCCCCGGACGTATAATTCCTGAACTGTAAGGCGGCGTTATCGACTAAGATATTATTGTTGGCTAAACTGGTGTTTCTGATGGTAAGGTTTTCCGTCACACCGGTCTCAAATTCCAGGCCGGTATGATCGTTGTTCAGGATGACATTGCCGTCTAACAGAATATTAGAGCTGGTATTGTTATGGAACCGCAAACCGGCCAGCTGCGTCAGGTCGTCTCGGGAGGCGTTGCTGGAGAGGTAATTGTTTTTGAGCGTGATGGTCGCTCCGATACAGTCCCGTATTTCCATACCGCTTTTGGTGCTGTTCTTGATGGTGTTCTTCCTCTCGATC
>JBHHXV010000042.1:0-12251 GCA_046757225.1 bacterium | reverse complement strand
CAGGGCGAAATCCTTCCTGATGGTATGGGGAGCGGCCTCTTTGGGGTCAGTGGCCCCCATGATCTCTCTGGTTCTCTTGACAGAGTCATGACCTTCCAGAACCATGGTAATTATCGGGTCTGCGGTCATGTCATCAATCAAATAAGGGAAGAAAGGCTGCTCCTTATGTTCCGCGTAGAAAGCTTCCGCTTCCTGCCGGGTAAGTTTTCTCATCTTCAAAGCGGCGATCTTGAGCCCGCTCTTTTCAAAATAAGAAAGGATGTTGCCGATATGTCCGCGAATCACCGCGTCCGGTTTAAGCATAACCAAGGTTTTTTCCATTTAGGAACTCCTTCTTTCTGTTGATAAGGTTGATTTATTGTTTACTTAACGATTTTATCGCATCTTGGTGGGAAGAGAGGCTTTGGGTGAGATCGTCGATCCCCTGCCTGAAGGTTGTCCCGGTGTCGGACAGGCGGGCAATCGATTCATCGTGCTTGAACGATAAGTTCTGAAGCTCTTTGTTAAGGGCTGTCAGGGTTTCCAGGTTCTTCTTCTGCCAATCTTCCTTACCTTTATCCGCCTGGGTTATCTGTTGAATCAAACCTTCCAGGATTTGCTGGTTTTTGATTATGGAGCCGGAAAGATTCTCAACAAGCCCGTTTACCTTGGCGCTGTATTCATCCATCTTAAGGAGCAGTTCCCCGCCGGATTCGTTCAGGTTCTGTCCCAGGGAATGGGAAAGGTTGTTGAAATATTCCGATTGATCGTTACTGAAGGAGTTGAACCAGGTGGTAATCTGCTCCCCGAATCCTTCCAGAAGCTGAGAGGAAAGCCCGTGAACCCCTTCGGCCACCTGCTGGGTCAAGTTGCCGCCCAGATCGGACTGCTGCACGGAAAAAGCCTCGAACCACCGCTGAACATTGTCGCCGAAAACACCTACCGTTTCTCTGGAGATATTTTCCAATTCCCCGGTCATGTTTGCCAGGCCTTCTTTATAGGAGTCGCTGAAGCCTTCAAGCTGTTTCATCTGCGCGCTTAACTGATCAAGAAGCCCGGCGCTCTGCTGGGAAACGCCGTCAGCGATCTTTTTGATGTTTTCCGATTGATTGCCCATGTCAGCGGTAATCGACTCGACAATCCGGTTCATATCAGATGCCTGCTTTTCCATGTATTCGGACTGTTTCTGGCGAAACTCCTCAAAGATTCCCAGCTGGTTGTCGAATTTCCCGATGATGTTGTCCGCCACCTTCGATAAATTCTGGTCGAAATTCCGGGTGGTTTCCTGGAAAAACCGGGTCTGTCCCTCCTCGAATCCTTCAAAGGCCGTTGCGCTCCTTTCAAACCTTTCCATTACCCCCTCGCCCAGGTGAGCCAGCCTTTTAGTCATGGTGTCCGTCATGTTCGCGCCCACCTTCTCCATTGAATGACCCAGATTGTCGCCGATTCGCAGGAAATGGTCGTTCATCTCGTTGTTGATCTTTCCGAAATTGTCAGATATCTTTCCATTGAGGGTTTCCATAGTCTGCATCCAGGTCCTGAATTTATCATCTATGACCTGCTTTTCCGATCCGAAATGCTCCACTGTACGGCCGAGATTGTCCAGAGTGGGCCGTATCCTCTCAAAGCGTTCGTCCATTTGAGAAATCATGGTCTTCTGGCCTTCCGAGGTGCTTTTTATCTCCCGGGAAAAATCCTCCATCGCCTTACGGAAGTCGGTAATGATCGGTCCGGTGGCGGATATTTGTTCATTAATCCCTTGAGTCTTCTCTCCCATCTGGGTGATCAGACCGCTGAACCCGGTTCCCCAGGTGGTAAAAGAGGTTTCCAGCAGCTCCATGTATTTTTTGAAAGCGCTCTCAATGATCTTTTTATACTGCTTCGCTTCAGAGCCGACCCCCTCTTCGACCTCTTCCCCGTCGATAAGAACCGTTTTCTGCCTCATCCGATGGAGAACCTGGGTGATGAAGAAATTATCGATATCACCCAGGAAAGTCTCTTCGGATTTGGCCCAAAAAGACATCACGAACATCAAAACCAAAGAGACGATCAGGCCCAGCAAAGTAGTGTCAAAAGCGGTGGAAAGCCCTGAGGTAACTACTTGTAAGGCCCCTTTTATGGCGGAGATCTCAATGGCGGTGGAGACGACTTCGGTAAATCCGCCGATAGCGGTCCCGATACCGATGACGGTTCCCAGAAAACCGAGAATCGGGGTTACCCAGATCAGAAACTTTATGATCGTATAACTGGATTCCATGGTTCCGTAATCAATCTCGGACTGGTATTGAACAGAGTTGTTAACCTCTTCCGGTTTACCTAATTGTTTTAACTGAATCAGGGCCACCCACAGCCGGTTGACGATGATCTTCTCTTTGGGGTCGTGATACCTTTGTTTCAGATACTTCATCAGTTTATCGACATTGGTGGTTTTTATATCCTTGAAAGCCGGCGGAAACAGCTGCTGATTCAAAATCGTTTTTTGAAACAAAAACCGGATGCCCTTAAAAATAAGTAAAATCAGTCCCCAGAAGAAGCAAAGGGTAATTATGTACGGAATGAAACCCCTTTCAGCAAACACGGAATGAAAATAACTGGGTTTGCTGAAGGGAACCGGAAACACCACGTACCAGAAAACGGTCATGATAATGCCTATAAGAAAACAGAGAAAGGAGGGGGCATCAGTGGTTCCGGTTTTGCCGGTGAAGAATTCGATGGTTCTGGAATGCTTATAGTCTCTGGGGCCGTAGCCATCTAATGATATATCATTACTTAGTATATCATCACTGGTTTCCTCTTTGAAGTAATCCTTTTTTTCTTGAACCGCTTCACTTTTGCCGATTTCCTCATCAGTGTCTTTCGGCGGCTCATCATAATCTCCTGTTTTGATTGGCCTGGTTACGTCTGCGCTTTCGACCATTTCGGGCTGCGCTATATCCTGCGGTGTTTGCTGATCAGGGGGGATCTGGGGGGAAAGGGGAACCTCCGGGGTCTGTGGGGCCTGCGGCTGGGGAGGTGTCTGGGAAGCATCCTCTGAGACCAGAAGCTGACCACATCTACGGCAACGTTTGTCGGTATCCTGATTGTCAAATCGGCAAACGGGGCATTGCATAAAAAACGCTCTCCTGATATAGGCTTTCTACCCTAAATTAATTTTTATCGAAACCTTAGAAATACTATCATATCCCGGTGTTAAATGGTATTTTTTTTTGTATTAATATGAAAACTGATTTACCGTAAATCGTCCAGGGGGAGTACCAGTTGCCAGCGCTGGGAAAGAGACAGCTTTTCAAACGCCGCCAGACTTATCCCCTCTTCCAGGGAAAAGTGGCCGCAACCTGTTCTGACCAGGCTCCACAGGCAGGCGCCACACCCTAAATCCCGGCCGATATCATCGGCCAGGGCGCGGATATAGGTTCCCTTGGAGCAACCGACCCTGATAGTAAAATAAGGGGGATTGAATTCCTCTAATTGAAGGTGGTGTATGATCGCTTTCCGGGCCTTGCGTTCCACTTCCTCACCTTTTCGAGCCAGCTTGTATAACCTTTTCCCCTTATGTTTGACCGCCGAGTACATGGGGGGCAGCTGGCTGATCTCCCCCCGGTAGGGCGCCAGCGCCTGTTCTATCCGCTCTGCCGTTATTTCCGAGCAATCGCCGGTTTCCAGGATCGTCCCTTCCCGGTCCAGGGTGTCGGTCCGCTCCCCCAGTTTGACTGTCCCCTGGTATTCCTTGTCCTGGCGGCTGAGTTTTTCCGCCAGTTTGGTGGCTTTACCGATACAAAGCACCAATACCCCGGTGGCCGCCGGGTCCAGGGTGCCGGTATGCCCTACTTTAAGCTGGCCGCCCAGCGAATACCTGACCCGCTTGACCACCCCGAAAGAGCTGGTCCCCGAAGGCTTGTCTATAATCAGAATCCCATCCTTCATTTCCCGGGCTTTATTACGGTAACCATTAAGGTTTTGACGCCCCACTTCAAGGCTTCTTCGTGGTCGTCGAAGAAGAGGTCGATGTGGTTCCGGCCTTTAATGGCGCCGCCGGTGTCATGCACGGTTCCCCAGCCGTACCCCTCTATATACATCCTGGTTCCGTAGGGATAATATTTTATGTCGGCGGCGATGGTTCCGTGATCGGCGTTAGTGCCGTCCGAGGTGATTCCCACCACCTTCGGCCTTCCCTTGCTGCGGCCGGCGGCATAAACCGGCTGCAGCCAGCAGCTCCAGCAGTCGCGCTCCCAGCCGGAGCATTTCTGGCAGGCGCAGTAAGCGGTCACCTTCATCTTGACCTTTTTCCCTTTCGGCTTGAACGGCAGCAGACAGCAGCCGTTTAAATAAAACAGCACCGCAAATATTGTCAGCAGCTTTAGTTTGAAAGGGTGAGTATCCAATGCAACAGCTTATGGTTTGGTTATATGAAGGTCGCAGCTGGGCTCATCATCAGAGATCCGGCGCTGGAATTTCAGATGGAACCCCATCCCTTCAAATTTGCCGAAATCGACCGCATAAGCGATATCGCACATGCTTGCAATCTGCCCGTCAGTAAGCCCGGCTTCTTTCCAGGCCTCCACCAGCGGACAGGAGTTCAATCTGAGCAGGGCGTAATCCTCGGCCGCCTCCGCCACTTCATGCCCGAACACCTCCAGCGATTTCTCTCCCCCTTTCCGGAAATTCTCGGCCAGTCCGGAAAAATCGCCCGGCGTGACCCCGGCGCAGCCGGCTTTATCGGTGCCCCGGTTGTAGATCGCTTTTTTCATAAGCTCGGCAGCTTTTTCCTCCCCCAGCTCTTCGGAAAACACCCGGTAAAATTCCCAATACAACAACGCCCGGGTTTTAATCGATTCCTTCAAGGCCTTGATCGCGGTTTCCTTATCCATTTATTTACTCCCTGTTTCTCTGTTTCTGCAGCTCAGACTCGGCTCTGTTCCTTGCGGCAATCAGTTTTTTATCATATTTAACCATTAAAAGTAACGCCTTGTAAACCTTCAAGGCCCGGTCCCACTCATTCCCGCTTTCATGTTTACGGGCCAGCTCCAGGAGATCGGACTTGACCTGGCCGGTTTTTTCTTTTAATCGGTTATATTCCTTGAGGGTCTGCCGGGCCAGTGCCTGGCTGGAGAAATTTTTTATCTCCAGAGCGGCTTTATAGTGCAGGATGGCTCGGGGAAAGAGGGTGATATCATTGAGGTAAGCTTCCGCGTAAATCTTTCCCAACAGCGCCACCGGAAAAGAATTGGGGCTTTCGGTTTTCATCCCCGTTTCCCGGGCTTTTTCCAGGTACATGATTGCTTTTTCTCTGTTTTCCGGGAAATAAACCTGCCCGAGAGCCGTATAAATCTCCTGCCGCAAACTGTCGCCGTATTCACAGTTCTTGACTTTCCCTTCCGCCTCCAGGAGAAAATCGACCGTAGCGGCATCGTTTTGTTTCATCTGCTCCCGGGCCATGTTGAGCCATCTCTTTCCTTCGGCCAGAGCCTTTTCGCAGTCAGCGGCGGATACCGGCTTTATCATAAAGCAGGATAAAACGAAATATAAAAGGCAGAAGAGTTTTCGATTCCGGGACGGCACTTTTATCCTTTATAGCTGGATTTTGCCTCTGCGAACAATTTTTTGAGTGGAGAGCTGTCTAACAATCGGTCTTCGATATTTTCCCCATATCGGCCTTTACTCAGGATCCTTTGATATTGACTGAAGTGATGGCGCCACTCTTTACCGGTACTGTCTTCGGTCGACCGAAAAGCGGCAAACTCCGATAACCCGTAATAAAGATGAAATTCCAGTGCCCGGCGGCTCTCGATCTTCTGCTCGGGAACAAGGCTGTTCTGACACTGATTCATAAACCCCGCCGCCCTTCTCAGGTCAGAGAGGCCAAGCTGGCTGAGCCGGCCGGACAATCCAGCCTTCAGGTAATCGATCAGTCTGAGTTCGGCGATTTCCAGGTTTAACAGGAACCGATCCTTGAGCAGCCTCCGGGAATCCCGATAGTAATACTTGTCCCGGTACTTCTTCTGAAAATAAACCAGTATATCCAGGGCCTCCCGGTATTTTTTATGAAGACGATAGCTCCGGGAAACCAGAGAGAATATCCGGAAAACCTGCGGATGGTCCCGGTGATAGGCGATCAGGCGCTTGATCTTCTGCTTCGCCAGCTCACTTTCCCCCTGGTTCAATACCTTCCTGATGGAGGTCAGATAATCTTTATCGAGCGTGATCGTTTCTTCCATCCGGCCGGTTTCCGCCTTGGCGCGGTGAGGGGTTACGTCAATGTATTTAACATAAGGCAGGTAGGCGTTGGCCGGAATCTCGTCTTCTCCGTCCTTCAACAAAAGCGGCGTTACCACGATCAGCTTCCGCAGCCCCAGGGGAACCTCTCTAATAATACAGGGGGTTTTACCGGTAATGGTATCGTTCAGGGTTTCCACCTCTATCTGGGCGATCACCTCCTTTTTAGGGCTTCCCGGATTTCCGGGGTCGAGGTCGTCATACCCGGGAGGAGTCGCCATTATTCTTACTGACAGGTCATAACCGGCCGCCAGATAAAAAACCTTGTCCCCTTTATACTCCTTGTCAGTCCATTCCCCCAGTTTAAGCCCGCCGGAGAAAAAAGTGAGCTTGAACGGCTCGTCCGCGTTCCCTACAAAGATGGCGTGACCGAAAGCGTCCGTGTATTCGGAAAATTTCTCTCCCGACTGGGTGAAGGCCACTTCCGCCACTGCCGGCTTCCCGGTGGACAGATATTTTACGGTGACCGGAACGGTCATATCCCTTCGGACCTTATGACCTTTCAGGTCCCGGTATATATTAACGGCGATCCTGCCGCATAATTCCGACAGGATTCCCCTGGTGATTTCTTTATGGGCATAAAGGCCCTTTCTGGTATCGGTCAGGTCGTAAATATAGTACCGGGCGGTGGTGCCGTTATTCCGGAAATCCAGGATGATAAAGAATTTCTGGGCCTTAGACAGCTGACGAACCACCTCTTTGAGGTTTCCCGCATCACTCAGCCCCGGCCAGCGGTAAGGGGCGATTCCGATCTTTTTCCGTCCCTCTCTTTCCGCCAGCTCGCCGGTCAGTTCCAGGATCTGCTGATTTATATACTGCCGCCTGCTGAAATTTTCGTTCAGATTTACCAGGAGAAAGGTCTGGGAAAGGGAAGGAGGAACATAAACACCGGTGTGAAGGGAGTTGCTGAGGTTGGGAATAAAATGGGAAATCTTCAGAAAGACCTCGCTTAAACCGTAGCTGTTATCCACCTTGAAGCAGAAATCGTAGCTCTTGTTGGTTTCATAAGAGATCTTCTTTAAAAAATCGATGTCGGAATTACCGGTAAAGGCGATGGCCAGCAGCCTGATTCCCTCGGAAACGTACCGCTCTTTTATCAGTTCCATACTTAACCGCCGGTTTTTCCGGGCCTTGTTTTCTGATCCCTTATAGGCCGGGTCTTGAGGGTCTGGATCAGGCAGACCGTCGGTAAACAGGATTACGAATTTATCGCCTTGCTTGTTTTTCAACTGGTCATAAGCCGCCTTTAAAGCCCAGTGATAATCGGTCCATGGCCCCCGGTAATCCATCTCTTTGATAAACCGGGAAATCTTTTCCCGGTCTTTCAGAGGACTTACCGATACCAGGGGACGGTTCCGGCGGAGGGACGAGTCAAAGGGAATGATGGTTACCCGGTCGGTTTTACCGCAGCGGCCGATAAAAAATTCGGCAGAGGATTTGCTCCAGTAACCGGGGTCGTTTTTACGCATGCTCCCGGAATTATCCATCAGCAGCACGATATGGCGCTCAGCCCGGACACCGGCCGGCGGGAGCAGCAGCAGCGCGATTAACCAGACAGCTGCTTGTTTGACCGCTTTTTTCATAAAGATGTTCCCTACTGATACAATCCCGCCAGCGAGCGTTTCTCCTGCCAGCGCTGCCAGGCGTCCAGCAGAAAGCCCCGCCAGCCTTTCCGCCTGACCGGTTTTACGCAGCGGAATCCGAGCAACTCCCCCTTATACTGAGGGGTGGAGAACCCCCGGAACGTAGCTATCAGGCAGTATCTTATATAATGAGGATTTTTGTAGCTTTTCCCCAGTATATCCACTTCCGCCTTTTTTATCACATAGGCTGGAGTCCTGAACCCCTTGCCCGAGCCTCCTATATTGTAGATTTTGCCGTAGGCTTTATCAAAATAGCTGTTGCCGGAGTATCCCCGGTAGGGAGAGGAGGTCCATTCGGCCGGGGGATTTCCCATCAATTTTACCCCGTACGGGCTGGTATCAAAGGCCAGTGACCGGTGTTCAACCGGCAGGAATCTGGAGCCGAACCGCCCGGTCCTGACCTTGGCGACTTCGGCGAATTGACGGCTAATGGCCGGGGGAAAATCATTTCCCCAGGGATAAAAAAAGCCTTTGCCTCCCCGGGCGGCCTTTTCCCATTGTCTTTCGCTGGGCACCTGCTTTCCCGCCCATTCGGCATACCTCCGGGCGTCAAACCAGGTAACTCCGATAACCGGGCTGTCTTTAAGATCAGGGATTTTTTCCTCCTGATCCATCAGAGCCATCAACCGGGAAGAAATCCCCATCTTTTGGGAATTGTATAAAAATCGGGTGTATTCTTCGAGCGTTACCGGATATTCGTCAATAAAGAAATCTCCCAGATACACTTCATGCTCCGGGGTTTCATTGATATATTCCGGTTCATATCCGGCCCAGATCTGCTTATGCAGCCTTTTTCTTAAAAACTCCTCATCCGCGCCCATCTTGAAACTACCAGCCGGAATTAAGACCATTCCGGAAGGAGTAGGGGGAAGAGGAGCGCCAGCCACCCAGAAGACCAGACCAAGGCAAAACAATAAAAACAGGATTACCGCTAATCCGGTCTTTTTCATAATTCAAGCATGGTTTTCAGCAGCTGATTTACCACTTTCGGATTGGCTTTCCCCCGGGAGGCCTTCATCACCTGCCCGACCAGAAAGCCGAAGGTCTTGGTCTTCCCTCCCTTGTAATCGGCGACCGGCCCCGGGTTTTCTTTGATGACCCCTTGGATTATTTTCTTGATCTCTCCCTCGTCGGAAACCTGGATCATTCCCTTTGCCCGGATTATCTCCTGCGGGTCTTTGCCGGTCTTATAGGCTTCCTCCAGCGCCTTTTTGGCGCTGTTCGCTCCCACGGTGCCGTCATCCACCAGTTTCAACAGCCCGGCGAGTTTATCCGGAGTAACGGGAAACTCGTTGATATCCAGGCTGTTTTCTTTGAGAATCCGGAGGACTTCTCCCATAATCCAGTTACTGATCAATTTGGGCTGGTTCAGCAGTTTGACACAGCTTTCAAAATAATCGGCCAGGGCCTGAGAACCGGTCAGAACCTCCCCGTCATATCCGGGGATTCCATATTGGGAGACAAACCGGTTCCGCTTTTCCCGGGGCAGTTCGGGCAGAGTTTTACGAATTCTTTCCACCCAGCCTTCGTCAACGATCAAAGGGAGCAGGTCAGGTTCCGGGAAATAGCGGTAATCATGGGATTCCTCCTTGCTCCTCATCGATAGGGAAATCCCCTTTTTTTCGTCCCAGAGCCGGCTTTCCTGCTTTATCGTTTGTCCCGCGTCCAGCAAAGCGGCCTGGCGCTTGATCTCATAATGGAGGGCCTTGGTAATAAACCGGAAGGAATTCATATTCTTCATCTCGGTTTTGGTGCCTAATTTGTCGGAGCCTCTGGGACGCAGAGAGATATTGGCGTCACACCGGAAGCTGCCCTCTTCCATGTTGCCGTCACAGATGCCCAGGTAAAGCAGGATATCCCTGAGCTGGGTCAGATAGGCTTTGGCCTCTTCCGGGGAGCGCATGTCCGGCTCGCTGACGATCTCTATGAGAGGAACACCGGTCCGGTTCAGGTCAACCAGCGAGCCCGGCCCGATATCGTGAACCGATTTGCCGGCGTCCTCTTCCATATGAATCCGGGTAATTCCCAATCTTTTACTGTGAGGATACTGATGTGGAGCCTCCCCTGCCCTGGGGGATAACCGGCTCTTTTCATCATGACCGGGTGACGGATGGCCCGTCAGGAAAAGTTTGTTTTCGATCTCCAGGTAACCGCCCAGAGCGATCGGCAGATCGAACTGGGAGATCTGATATGATTTGGGCAGATCCGGGTAGAAATAATTCTTCCGGTCGAACCGGCTCAAACGCTGAACCTGGCAGTTGGTCGCCAGAGCGGCGGCGATGGCGTAATCTACCGCCTGTTTGTTCAACACCGGCAGGACTCCGGGCATTCCCGTACAAACCGGGCAGATCTGGGTGTTGGGAGGAGAGCCGAATTTAGTGGAGCACCCGCAGAATATCTTGCTCCGGGTAAGCAGTTGAGCGTGCACTTCCAAACCTATGACAACTTCATATTCCATATAAAACCTCTTATAAATATATATCAGCGGGCATGATTATATCCCATTTTCCCGGTAGAGTGAAATTCAGGGTAAGCTTGATAATAATAAAACAGAGTTATTCGGAAACCGGTCAGTCTGTTGAGGGATAGCGCTTGGCGGCCTGCTTTTACAGAAGGACGTTTCTGTGAAAATCCATTTTTCCTTTACGGTCTTCGATTTCTTTCAGGATCATTTTCCGCATGGCCGGATAATATCGGCTGTCTTTTCTGATGGCTATTCCCAGGAGAGCCCAGCTGATATCGCTTCTCTTAAAGTATTCGTAGTCCTTTATAAACACAGGGTGACGGGTAAGCTCATGAATCATTTTTTCATAGTGGGGGTGAGGTATATAAATCAGATCCGGCCGGTATTTCTTAAAGAAAAGATCAGCGGAAAACCCCTGATGCGCGAAATCGGTTTCATTCAGGCCGGCCAGGTCAATGATGGTTTTCCGGGGATTGAGAACCCCGGGGCACCCTACCTCAGTAGCGGCGATTACCAGGTCGTCGCCCAGGCGGGAAAATTTGTCCAGAACAAACCAGTTGGCGTTCCAGTTTCTACGATAGCTTTCCATCACGCTGGAATCTCTCAGGATGTTAAGGGAAAAAGACCGCCGCATATTGGCAAAACTGGCGATCAGAGAAATAAACAGGTAGGGCAGTAAAAAAAAGACTGCCGCCAGGGTGATGGCTTTCGGTAATTTTTTCAATTCCCCTTTGAATGAATACGGGATCTTTCGGGCGATAGCCATGACTCCCTGGGAAGCCAGGAAAATAACCGCCGCCAGGGTAGGATAATAAAAGCGGGACTGCAGATGCATGATCTGCAGTACCAACAGGCGGTAATACAGGATGAAAACCAGGCTGGCCAGCAGCAGCCCCTTGTCGAGAGAGGAGCCGTTTTTCCACCATTCCTTCGGGTTCATGAAGATTGCGGCGCCGATAATCAAAAACAGCCCCTTATACGCTTTAAAATACCTGGATAGCTCTATTCCCGCCGTCTGCCGGTAATTTTTGTAAATCAGGTCTCCATAATATTTAAAAGCCTTCACATAAAAAGGCAGGGGAAAAAAGGAATGAAAATAATAAGAGGCCAGCAGCAGCTGCCCTGCCAGTATGCCCAGGGTAATTTTAAGAACCAGCCAGGAGTTTTTCCTGGTTTCTTTTTCTTTGGCGAAAAAAAACATGGTTCCGGGAACGAGAAACGAATACAGCATCAGGTCCGGCCGGGCGAAATAGGCGAACCCTCCCCATATCCCCATGAAGAGGCTGTTTCCGGTGGTCGGATCTCTCTCGAAATTCTTGGAAATATATATGTAGCCAGCCAGGTATAACAGGGCAAAGGTGGTATCCATGCCGCTTACCAGGTGGGTGGAGAAGAGTTCGATGGAGACCGCGAGATAGAAGAAGAGGAAGAGGAGGAAAACCCGTTTTATTTGTCTTTCCGCTTCCAGGTATCGGTTTACCGTAAACAGGACCAGCCCGATAAAGCCGAAACCGCAGATCGTGCTGGAAACCAGAGCGATTATCCCGGCATTGCCGGACACCCACGATCTGACAGCCAGAACCACCAGTAGATAAAAAGGAGAGGTCAGCCCATAGGTGGCCTCGCCTCCTGGATTCCAGGAGGCTTTTCCCTGGGAGACGATGTTGTTGGCGTATCTCACGTACATGAAAGCGTCGTCCCAGACCCGGCTCAGGTTAGCCATGGAAACGATCTGGAACAAACAGACCAGGCCGCAGCCAAGCAACAGAGCCCAGTATATTCTTGAGAAAAACTTGTCCGGTTCAGTCATGAAAAATTAGAGGGTGCCTTGAAAAATGGCCTTTTCGCCCAAGCTCTGCGTTATGCTCAAAATTTAATCCTCAGAATATTAC
>JBHHXV010000041.1:0-12402 GCA_046757225.1 bacterium | reverse complement strand
CCGACATATGCCTCAGGGATCGGACAAACTCGCGGAAAGTGACTATCACAAAGGCCGCCGTAACCCCGGTGAGAATCGATCCCAGGATTACCACGATCAGGGGCACATCGTTGATGGTGCCGATCAGGGGGAGATTGATAGCCACCTGGACCGGGTTCAGCATGGCCACGTAAATAAAGAAAATGATAAGAAGAATAAGCAGGATAATGCTGAACAGTAACTTCACAACCAACTCCCTTTGTTATCGATCTTCCCGGCCGCTCCAGATAGAAGGCAAGTCATAGTAATTCCGGATTTCCGGGGCGAAAACATGAACGATTACCTCATAACAGTCCAACAGAACCCAGCCGGAACCGTCTTCTCCCTCCTGATGGTGGATGGGGTCTCCGCCATGCTTGAGAGAAAGGGAGATCGACTGAACGATCGCCTTTCTCTGCAAAGGGGAATCACCGGAACAAATCAGCAGGAAATCGGTGAAAGAAGCCAGCCCCTTCAGGGAAATCACCTGCAGGTCAAAGGCTTTTTTATCCAAAGCCGCTTCTTTGATCAGTTCTATCTTAGGACTGTCCATTTATGTACAAACGGTTTTCCCGAATATATTTCTCCACCTTATGGGGAACCAGGTATTTTATTGAGCCTCTCCGGGCTGATTTCTTCCTGATATAAGAGGAAGATATATCGAGCAGCAGGCAGTTTACCAAAACCACCTGATACCGGTCAATTTTCTGATTATCGCCATTGGTCAAGTGACAGAAATCAAACCGGTATTTCTCTTTTAATAGCCTTATCCGCTCCTCCTGTTCCTCCGGTTTTGTCCCGGGACGGGTGAGCACTATAAACCGGCACAGGGAAAACAGCTTTTCCGTTTCCTGCCAGCTTTCTATTTCCACAAAGGCGTCCGCTCCCAGGATGAAAGAGATTTCCCCCTTCTCTTTTTCCCGAAAGTATCTGACCGTATCAATACTGAAAGACAACCCTTTCCGTTCGATTTCCACCCGGGAACACCCGAAACCGGGATTGTCAGCCACCGCCATTTCCACCATCCTGAGACGGTCGGAAGCCGGAATCAGGCTCTGTGCGCTCTTGTGGGGAGGCAGATAAGCGGGCACAAAACAAATCTTATTTAAACCGAACCGCTCCTTTACCTCCTCAGCCACTATCAGATGGCCGTTATGAATGGGGTTGAAAGTCCCGCCGAAAATGCCGATACGATTCACTAGCTTCTTATCTGGCCTTCTCCAAAAGCGATGAATTTCAGACAGGTCAATTCCCTGAGGCCCATCGGCCCCCGGGCGTGAAGCTTCTGGGTGCTGATGCCGATCTCCGCTCCCAGGCCGAACTCTCCCCCGTCATTGAACCTGGTGGAAGCGTTTACGATCACCGCCGAGGAATCCACTTCCCGTAAAAAACGGTGGGCACTCTGGTAAGAATCGGTCACGATCGCTTCCGTGTGCAGGGAGCCGTATTTATGGATATGCCCGATCGCCTCTTCCATACCGGCGACCACTTTAACGGACAGAATCAGGTCGAGATATTCGGCGCTCCAGTCTTCTTCGACCGCCGCTTTTATCTCTGGGTCAATCTCCCGGCAGCGGAAGCAGCCCCGGATTTCCACCCCTTTATCCCTTAATTCCCCGAACAGTTCCGGTATCAGTTTTTCCGCCACCGGTTCGGCTATTAACAAACTTTCCATGGCATTGCAGACACCGGGCCGCTGGACCTTGGCGTTGACCGCTATTTCTCTGGCCATCTTCAAATCCGCATCCTTGTCTATGAAAACATGACAGACCCCGTGGTAATGCTTGATTACCGGAATAAGAGAGTTTTCCACCACCGCCCTGATAAGTTTATGCCCGCCCCGGGGGATAATCAGATCGATATA
The DNA here is from genome assembly GCA_046757225.1 of bacterium. Classification (GTDB taxonomy): domain Bacteria; phylum SZUA-182; class SZUA-182; order JBHHXV01; family JBHHXV01; genus JBHHXV01. The sequence continues at coordinate 10,520 of JBHHXV010000041.1, read as the reverse complement.
TTCCTCCTGCTTCAACAGCTCCTGCACCAGCTGCCGGTCAGGGCTTCTGATAAGCTGGACGCAGTCTTCGGGCAGCCCGGCTTCCTGTAAAGCCCGTATCAGGCAATCGGCGATCGCCGCATTGGAATGTAACGCTTCAGAGCCGCCCTTTAAAATGACGGCGTTCCCCGATTTCAGGCATAAACCGGCCGCGTCGGCAGTCACGTTCGGGCGGGACTCGTAAATAATCCCGATCACCCCGATCGGGGTACGCATCCGGCCCACTTCCAGGCCGTTGGCCTGCCGCTTCATATCGACGATCTCTCCCACCGGATCGGGTAAAGCGATGATTTGACGCAGGGCGTCCGCCATTCCTTTAATCCTTTTTTCGTTCAAGGTGAGACGATCCAGCAAAGCGGAACCGAGGCCCTTTTCCCGGCCGGCCGCCAGATCCTGCCGGTTGGCCCGGATGATCTCCCCCTGCCCGGCCTCCAACTGCCCGGCCATCGATTCCAGCGCTTGGTTTTTTAAAGAGCTGTCCGCCTTGGCCAGCAGGCGGCTGGCGTATTGAGCAGCCTGGGCAATTTGAACTATTGACTTATTCACCAATGTCCCCCTTTGGGTTTATTCTCTTTTCCACAAATTGCCTTATTTTCTTGACCGCATTGTATGCTTCTTTAGCCTGCTCAATTCCGATTGTTTCAAAGGATATATCTCCAGGATACCGCCCGTCGGTAATATAATCATTCAGAATATATCCACCTTCAATAAGTTGATCAAAACTTTTATCATAGTCAGAGCAATATTCCAGCAGTTCAACAATATCATGGGTCTTTTTCAATTCCCAGCCTTCAAATATCAGATAAGCTTTTAAATATTTTTCTGCCGATCCCTGACATAGGAAGCAAATGGTATGGTAGGCAGGCTCTTGATATTCAAGCTCATGCTCGGCCACCACAAAATTCTCGCAGGCAAACCTCAACCATTCCTCAATGGTTTTATTCGGTGGTTTCCCGTTTTCTCTCATAAAGCAACTTTCCCTCTTTGAAAATATGGTGTAAATAAAAGGGATTTCCGTCTCTTAGATTTTCAGCTATTTCTTTCGGCTTTCGTACGATAATATCTATTCCAAATCTTCTGCCGGTTAACAGACGGTCTATCTTTCTCCGCACTGTTCGATTCCCCTGTTTACTTTCTTTGACTACTAGCAGATCCAGATCGCTGTCCTGGTTGGCCTCTCCTCTGGCATAGGAACCGAATAAAATTATCTTCTCCGGCTGAACAGAAGAAACAATTTTATCGGTAATAAATTTAAGCAAATCCTCGGTCAGGAAAGAGGTTTTCAGTCTGGAATCTTTCTTTAATACTTTCATTTGCCTTGCTATGATTCCCGAATAATTCCCGGCACTTATTCATAGACATTTTTCATATTAGCACCAGATCGTTCCGGTGGATGACTTCATCATAATATTTATAACCGAGAATCCCGGTAATTTCTCTTGATTTACGCCCGCGGATCCGGGAGATTTCGTGGGAATGGTAATTGACCACCCCCCGGGCCAGTTCCCGGCCGGATTCATCCACACAGCTTACCACAACTCCCCGGTAAAAATCACCACTAACCGATAAAATTCCCGAAGGAAGCAGGCTTTTTCCTCCCTCTCTCAAGGCCCGGCCGGCCCCGGCATCCAGTTTTAAGGTTCCGGCCGGTTTCTGGGCATGGGCGATCCAGTGTTTCCAGGCGCTCAGGCGGGTTTTCCCGGAAGCGGGCAGAAACATGGTTCCTACTGTTTCTCCTGAGACAATTTTTTCCATGATTCCGCCAACCGTCCCGTTGGCCATAATGGTGGGAACCCCGAAAGAAGCGGTGCGGCGGGCGGCCTCCAGTTTTGAGGTCATTCCCCCCTTGCCGCAAACCAGCTCCCGGTTGTCATCGATTGAAGATTCCGCCTGGTCGGCGTTTTCCACCAGGGAAATCAAGGCCGCCTCCGGGTTGGTTTTCGGGTTGGCGTCGAACAGGCCGTCCACGTCCGTGAGCAGGACAAGCAGGTCCGCTTCCACCAGGTTGGTTACCAGGGCGGCCAGGGTGTCGTTATCTCCATATTTCAGCTCTTCCACCACCACCGTATCGTTTTCGTTGATGATCGGCAGCACCCGGTTTTTCATCAGCTCCTGGACGGTGTTCTTGGCGTTCAGGTAGCGCCTGCGGTTACTCAGGTCATCATGGGTGAGCAATACCTGAGCCACCTTGGTTTGATAAGGGGAAAAAAGTTCCTGATAAACCCTCATCAGGTAGAATTGTCCGACCGCCGCCGCCGCCTGTTCCCTGGGGATCTCTCTGGGGCGCTCCGGCCAGCCCAGTTCGCTCGACCCGGCGATCACCGCCCCTGAAGAGACCAGGACCACCTCAAAACCGCGGGTTTCCAGGTTATGAACGGAGGTTACTATTCCCGAAAGCGCCTCCCGGTCGAGACCCGATTCCAGGGAAAACAGAATCCCGCTGCCCACCTTGACCACTACCCGCTTTACCTGGGACAGGGCCGCTTTTCTTGATTCTTTTTCTGAGGACATCGGGATTACTCCAATCTATGAGCGATTTTCTTTATCAATTCGGAGAGTCCCTGACCGGTGACCGAGGAGATCTCGAGAAAAGGCAGGCCGGTTTCCCGGCAATAGGTTTTCAGGGTTTCTTTTTCTTCCGCCCCAGCCGCGTCACATTTGCTGGCGACAATAATCTGCGGCTTTTCGGTCAGTAGGCGGGAGTATAATTGCAACTCGTTGTTGATGATTTCCAATCTTTGCACCGCCCCGGTTTCGTCAAAGGAGGAAACATCCACCAGGTGAACCAGCAGACGGGTGCGCTCCAGATGGCGGAGGAACCGGAATCCCAGCCCCACCCCCTCATGCGCCCCTTTGATCAGCCCCGGCAGATCGGCCATGACAAAGCTTCGGTAATTTCCCGTTCTCACCACTCCCAACTGGGGAACCAGGGTGGTAAAGGGATAATCCGCTACCTGCGGACGGGCCGAGGAAACCCGGGAAATCAGGGTCGATTTGCCGGCATTGGGGAAGCCCAGCAGCCCTACGTCGGCGATCAGTTTAAGGTCGAGCTGTAATTTTATCTCCTGGCTTTCCTCTCCGGGCTCGGCATAACGGGGAGCCTGGTTGGTGGAGGTGGCGAACCGGGCGTTTCCTCTGCCCCCTCTTCCCCCGGCGGCGGCCAGCAGTTCCTGGCCCTCTTCCAGCAGGTCTCCGATTGTTTCGCCGGTCTCGAAGATCTTGATAGTTGTTCCCAGGGGAACCTTGATTATGGTGTCGGAAGCGCTTTTCCCGTGCCGGTCGCTTCCCCGGCCGGGCTTTCCCCGCTCGGCGAAGTAATGGACCTGATACCGCAACTCCACCAGGGTGTTGATTCGGGAATCGGCCTGGATTATTATATCACCACCTTTGCCCCCGTCGCCACCGCTGGGTCCCCCTTTAGGGATATATTTCTCCCGGCGGAAAGCGACGCAGCCGGCGCCCCCGGCGCCGGAACGGACCAAAATCTTGACCTGGTCGATAAATCTCATGGTGGATTACTATGGAGAAAGGAAAAGAAGCAAAGGGATTATGAAAATTTCAGGAGGGATTAGAGATAATGGATTAAGCGGGATAAACGCTGATCCGGCGTTTGTACTTTCCTATCCTCTCGAATTTGACTTTTCCGTCTGTCTTGGCAAACAGGGTGTCGTCACCGCCCCGGCCGACATTGATCCCCGGATAGAATCTGGTGCCCCGCTGGCGTACCAGAATGCTGCCGCCGGTTACCAGTTCGTCGGCAAAGCGTTTTACCCCTAACCGTTTACCCTCGCTGTCCCTGCCGTTGGAGGTGCTGCCACCCGCTTTTTTATGCGCCATTTTTACTGCCCGCTGCTAAGGAAATATGCTCAATCTTTACCTGGGTAAAGAGCTGCCTGTGTCCCTGTTTCTTTTGATACCCCTTGCGGCGTTTCTTTTTGAAGACAATAATTTTTTTGTCCTTGCCCTGTCTGACAATTATACCCTTGACCTCGGCGCCGCTTAATTTTTCCGGATCAACAGTCAGATCCTTGTCCGAAGAGACCATCACCACCTGGTCAAAGGAAACCTCCGCTCCCTTTTCACCCGCCAGCCGGTCAATCTTGATAAGGTCGTTCGGGGATACCTGATACTGTTTACCGCCAACTTTTATTACCGCGTACATAAAATACTCTTGCTTTAGCTTATTACTTTATCGAAAGTTCCAGAAAGAAGAGGAGGATAGCATATTGATTGGTGGTTGTCAACCCTGACAATTCCTGTTACCATTATCTCTTTTTCTTAATTTGCCTGTTTTTATGAAAATACTCTATTTGTGCCACCGCATTCCTTATCCCCCTAATAAAGGGGATAAACTTCGCGCTTATCATTTTATAAAATACCTTTCCCGAAAGCATGAAATCAGTCTGCTTACCCTGTACGACGACCCGGCCGACCGGCAGTACGCGGCTGAACTGAAAAAAATCTGCAAACTGGTTGAGGCGATTCGGTTGAACCGCTTTCGGGCGGCTTTAAGAGCGCTGCCTTACCTGTTCACCTCCCGGCCTCTTACCTTACCCTTCTTTTTTTCCCGAAGATTTAAGAAAGTCGTGCAGCGGGAACTGGAAAAGGACTACGACTTGATCATGATCTTTTCCTCCTCCATGGCTCAATATATCGGGAAAGCGGATACCCCCATGATCATTGATCTGGTGGACGCTGATTCCGAAAAATGGCTGGATTACGCCCGGTACGCGCCCTGGTATAGATCACTGGTTTACCGGCTGGAGGGGAAGCGTCTGGCCTTATACGAAAAACGGGTCGCTCCCCGGTTCAGATACTGCCTGGTCGTTTCCGAGCGGGAAAAGGTTTTACTTGAAAAACAGATCACATCTGATAATATTAGGGTTATAAAAAACGGTATCGATCTGGACCCATATGAGGAGGCCGGAGAATCCGGAACCACCGCCGAAAAAAGGGATATCCTTTTTATCGGGGGGATGTTTTATTTCGCCTATATTGACGGGGTTTCGAGGTTTTATAGAGACTGTTTCAGCAGGATTAAAACCCGGTTTCCCGATACCCGGTTTTATATTGTGGGAGCCAATCCAGTTCCCAGGATTCAACAATTGGGCCGGGACCCCCAGGTGGAGGTAACCGGTTTTGTCCCCGAGGTGCTGCCGTATCTGCGGAAAGCGGCGGTATACGTGGTTCCTTTAAGGATGGCCCCGGGGCTGCAGAACAAAATCCTGGAGGCGATGGCCGCAGGCGTGCCGGTAGTGGCCACCACCGCGGCAGCCTGCGGAATCGAAGCTGAAGGCGGCTGTCATATGGAGATAGAAGACGACCCGGAAAGGTTTACCGAGAAAGTAATCGAACTGCTCGCTAATCCTGATAAAAGAAAAAAGCTCTCAGCCAACGCCTGGAAACTGCTGAGGGAAAAACATGACTGGCAAATTAATCTTTCCCAGTTGGACAACTTACTGTAACAAAAGAGATTGAAAGTGGTACTGGACAAAAACCAACTCTACAAAATAACGGGCGACAGCATGGTCGAGCAGCCGTTTAATCAGAAAAAACTGTTCAACCAGATAAAATACTTCCTGGCCCTCTTTCTGCCTGTCCTGGTTTTTGTGGTGGGGATTCCCCTGCTGTTAATCCACCAGTGGGATAAAAACGCTAAAATCATTTTCGAGAAGGACAAAATTTACGACCTGGAGGTACAAAAAGAGAGAATAGCCGAAGATTTACACGAAATTTCCTCTTTTCTGACTTTTTTATCCAAAGCGGCCGGTTTTCAAAAGATCTTTCAAGCAACCAGACCGAACGCCCTGAAGGAAGTAGCCGAGGATTTCCGTCTCTTCTGCCTCAACAATAAACATTACGATTATTTGCGTTACCTGGACAAAGGCGGCCGGGAGTTAATCAAGATCAATTTCAAGGACGGCAAGGCTTATATCGTGCCCGGGTATGACCTTCTGGATCAAAGTGAGAGTTCTTATTTCAAAGACTGCCTGAAACTGAAAAAGGGAAGGGTCTATGTATCTTCCCTTGATTTGAAGACCGAAAAAGGGAACCCGGAAGTTCCCTTTAAGCCGATCATTCGTTTGGGAACCCCTATCTTTGACCGGACCGGGCAGAAACGGGGAATCCTGATACTTGACTACATGGGTGAAAGCTTCCTCAAGGGGCTTCGGGAAGCGGGAAAAAAGAGGGCTAACCAGCCGGCCCAACCTTTCATGCTCCTTAACAATAAAGGATACTGGCTCCTTTCTCCCAATAAAAAAGACGAATGGGGGGGGATATTAAAAGAAAGAAAGGACCGAACCTTCGGGAACGCCTTTCCGGCGTCCTGGGTCAAGATCGCAAAAAACGATTCCGGACAGTTTTATGATTCGCGTGATTCCCTGGTGACCTTTACCACTGTTTACCCCCTGCTGGAAACCGACAAGGCGAAAAACTTCCCGGACCAGAAAAAAAGACAAATTAAAAAAAGCGGGCGCTTCTGGAAATTAGTGCATTTTGCCCCGCTGGGCGCCTTAAAAAGCACTTCCCGTAAATCCCTGGGGTTTCTGGTCATAGCCGTGCTGCTGATTCCTTCTGTTATCGGCTGCTGGACGGTGGCGGTTTCTCGGGAACAGATAAAATATGACGCTGTCCACGATTCCCTTACCAGTATGCTGAACCGCCGTTATTTCATGCGGGAGCTGGCCCTGGCCATAAGCCTGGCCAAACGGCATAAACACCCCCTCACTATCTGTTTGTGTGATCTGGACGATTTTAAATTGATAAACGATACTTACGGACATAGAATCGGAGACCAGGTTCTTATCACCTTTTCCAGAATAATGAAGGATTCCCTGAGAACCTCCGATATCGTCGGCCGGTACGGGGGGGACGAATTCTGCCTTATTTTCCCTCACTGCACGGCAGATGAAGCGAGGGTGCCCGCGGAAAATCTCCGTCGCAGACTGTTTGAGAAGATTTTTGGCGAAGAGGACGAGGACACCTCTTTCTCCACCACCGCGACCTTCGGGATCGCCGAGCTTTCCTCCGAACACAAAGACGGGAAGGATCTGCTCAAATCCGCTGACCAGGGCTTATACAAAGCCAAGGAACTGGGACGGAACCGGGTGGTGGTATGTGATTCCAGCAGCACTGTCCTGGGAATATGAAGGGGTTATTCCTTCCTGGCTATTATTACCGAATAAAACCCCAGAGAAGAATCCAGCCAGGGGTCAAACAGCTTCAAGAACGATTTCAAGGGCCGCAGGATCAAATGATAAATCCTGGAAAGGAGGGAATCGGGACGGTAATCATACAGGTGGTACAGGGGGGTCATCACCGAGTTTGAGAATCCGACCGCCTTCTTTCCGATGACTTTCAGGCCGGCTTTTTCCGCTATCCGGCTTAGCTCGTCCGGGCTGTAGTAGGCCTCATCCTCGTCGATCGGGAAAAAGCGGTTCCAGTGTTCCCACAAGCCGTGGTTGGGGGTATCCAGAAACAGAATCCCTCCGGGAGCCAGCACCCGCTGAAACTCCTTCAGAATCAGAACCGGGTCCTCAAAATGCTCGATCACCCCGAAACAGGTAATAAAGGAAAAGGCTCCGTTGCCAAAAGGTAAGCCCCGGATATCCGACCTGGAGAAATAAACCCGGGGGTATCCTTTTTCCCGGGCATACTTTCCCACTTCCAGAATACAGTCGGCCACATCTATTCCCACGCTGGTCATCCCGGGAAAATTCCGGCTCAGCAGAAAATTCCAGATTCCGATTCCGCAGCCCGCCTCCAGGTGAACCAGCTTTTCCCCGGACAAAAGGGAAACCGCCTCCATCACCAGGGGAAACAGGTACTCATCCCCGGCTTTCGGGCCTTTTTCCTCATCCGTCAGGGAAAAATCGGACCAGGTCTTGTCCCAATACTCTTTGTTGGCCATTGATGATTTATTTTACTTTAAAGCCGTAGCCATATTTCCCGAACGGCAGGTAATTTTCCCAGGGAACGATAAGATAGTTTCCCGGTTTCAGGCTCGCCTCCAGCAGGAGATTCTCTTCATTGTCGTAGAGCTTTCCCGGAACAAAACTAAATTTCACCGCCGGTTGGTAATCGAGGTAACTGTAACGAACGACTTCAGGCCCGGTGATCCTGATTATCTTGAAATCCCTGGTGGTAACGCTTAACCGGATATAAAAACTTCTTCTTCCCGCTTTTACTCCCGGAGCGCCGGACAGCTCCGTATCTTTTAAGAAGAATTGTCTGATTGTCCTGCTTTCTGAGGGAGAAGAGATCTTTTCTTCCATCTCATATCTTTTAAGGGACGGGTATCCCCCGGCCACCAGAAAGACCCCTTCCTTCCGGGGCGCCTGATTGCAGCCCCCCAGACCGGGCAGCCCTCCTAACAGGATAAACAGCAAGAGCTGCCTGCTATAAAAACCAAACCCCTGTTTCATACCTAATTTAAATATTTATCCACATCATTGGAGCAGATCACCCCGTAGTTGACCGCCCCCAGCCAGCCGGACATGATGATTCCCACTGACCCGGCATGGTAAAGTCCGGGCAGGGCTTTGGGAAGATCGGCGCTGATTTTCAGCCCCTCGAATTTGGTGCCGAAGGAGGCGCCGTTCTGATGGAGGGTGTAGCGTTCAAAGGTCTTGGGGGTGGAGGCCTCGGTAAAGTCGATCTTGTCCCTGACCCCGGGAATATACCTTTCCAGAGCGTTCAGGGTATCCTCTATCAGGATTTCTTTGTCCCGGTAATATTCTTCCTCCGATAAATGAGCCCAGTCATGGTAATTGGCATTGGTGGAGGAAACGATGGCGTAACGGTTGCCGCCGGGCCGGATATCCGGGTAGTACAGGGAAAAGGTTCTGCTGGTGATATTTTTGCTGCAGATCGCCTTATAATCGAACTCGGGGCAGGTGGAAGTAAACAGTAAATCCCCGATGTAATCGATTGTCTCTCCCGAGCGGATACCGATATACACCTGGCAGCTGCTGTTGTTCATCCTTACCTTGCCGGCCTCCTCTAAGAAATCGCCGGGAAAATGCTCTTTCCCGGTCATTTTAAAGATGGTGTTGTTCAGATTGGCGTTGGAGAGCACCGCCCGGGCCTTGATCTCTTTTCCGTTGGCGATCACTCCGGCTATTTTACCGTTGTTTACCGCGATCTTTTCCACCCGGGCGCCGGTGCGGATCTCCACCCCGTTTTTCAGCATCTCCTCTTTCATCATTTTTATCAGTCTGTCGGTTCCCCCCCGGAAGATGTAAACCCCCTTACTCATAAAATTGGAAAAGACGATTCCATAGGTAATGGCCGGCTCGTCCAGGCCGGAGCCGTTGGCGTAGGTGATCGGCTCCATCAACAGGCGGACCACGTCTTTGCGGCCGGGAAAGAACTTTTCGAACAGCTCCCGGGTGGTGGTGGTCTGGTCGTCATAGAAATTCATCTTCTTGACAGTGGTGAAGAAATCGTCAACCGTGGCCCGGGGTATGTGAAAACGTTCGGTAAGGATGTTAGTGAAATCCGCCCGGTCAAAGGTGGTGGTAAAGGAAAACTGGGGGTTGTCGAACCGGATACCTTTAAGCTGGACGATGCAGTCGGCGATTTCCTGTGTCCAGTATCTCCGGCAGGTCTTGATCATCCCCACGGGAAACCCGTGCAGGGAGATGTCGAAGATGTGCCCGCCCGGGCGGCGGAACCAGGTGGCCAGCCCCCCCAGTTTATGGTGGTGTTCCAGCAGCAGCACGGAGCGGCCGAACTTGGCCAGCATATTGGCGCCGGTCAGCCCGGCCAGGCCCCCGCCGATGACGATGACGTCGTATTCGGTATCTTTTAAATTATCCCGAGCCATTATTTTTTTTCCAAGATTATAGTTTTCTGGGCCTGGCCGGTCATGGGAACAAAAGCAACCGGCAGGACCCGGCGCCTGGTAATTCCCCTTTTGTCTTTTTTTACCACCACCAGGTTCTGAAATCCCCGGCCCACCGGTATCACCAGCACCCCGCCCACCTTCAACTGCCTGATCAAAGGCTCCGGTATCTCCGCCGGAGCGGCGGTAACAATGATTCCATCGAAAGGGGCCGCCTCCGGCCAGCCCCGGTAACCGTCTCCCGTTCTAAATTCGATATTCCGGTATCCCATCTCCTGGAGCCGTTTTTTCGCGCTCCGGGCCAGTCCGGGAATAATCTCCATAGTATAAACCTTCCCCGCCAATTCCGCCAGTACAGCCGCCTGATAACCGGAGCCGGTTCCGATTTCCAGTATTCTTTTATCCGGTTCCGGGTTAAGCAGCTCGGTCATTAAAGCAACTATATAGGGCTGAGAAACGGTCTGGCCGGCGGCTATCGGCAGCGGGTAGTCCTCGTAAGCCTCGGAACGGTAGGCCAGGGGGACGAATAAATGACGGGGAACCATGGACAAGGCCCGCAACACCCTCTTATTTTTAATTCCCCGTCCCTCTATCTGATAGGTTACCATCTCCCGGCGGGCTTTCCGGAAATCCT